>NZ_JACIYP010000140.1 GCF_014359905.1 Hoeflea sp.
CACTTCCAATGCATCCGGGGCGCGCGCGAGGGCGAATTCCGGTGCGGGATTCTTCTGCGCGCGCTCCAGGAAAGCTTGCCGTTCATCTTCCGGGCAGAAGGCGAGATAGGACCGCCCGAGGCTGGTGTAAAGCATCGGTGCCCGATATCCCGGCTTGCGGAAAAAGCGCATCGGCTCGGTTTCCCGAGATGTCTCGACGACCAACATTGCGTCCTCGTCGAAGATCGACACATCCGAAGGCCAACCAATGAATTGCCGGAACTGCGCCAGATCCTCGGACACAACTGCGCCGATGGCCTGATGCCGGTTGTAGCCAACGCTGAGCTGAAGGGTCTTGCCGGTGACGCGGTAGGTCCGGCTGTCGCTGTCGCGCACAATATATCCGGCATGGGCCAGCGTTGTCAGCATCCGCACGATGGTTGCCTTGTCCAGCGCGGTCAGGCGGTGAATTTCACCCACGGTGGCGTTTCCTGTCGTCTTGCTGACCGCAGCCAGAACGTCGAGCACCCGCAGGGCTGCGGTCACCGGTTGGTAGGCCATGTCAGATCCCCCACATTGTCGTTTCCCCAACCGGCGTTTCCACGGATCGAGAGCGGTGCCAAGAGTGAAGTGGATGACGCGACGAGAAAATTCTCCGCTTACAGCTCTCCCCTGGCCGTTTTTGTGATCGGAGAACAGCCTTTCGAACCGGGTTGCATTTTGCATCAGGAGCACTAAAGTGCAAATGAAATAATATTTCACTTGTTGAAGTTTCGGGAATCGGAGGGGGGGCATGTCCAAATCTGCATTTATCGGCCTGGGGCCATGGCTGGCCCGATGGCGCCCAATGTCGCGCGAAAGCGTCTTGCGATCACCGCATATGACATCGTTCAGGCGGCGCATGGGCGCGGCGGACGCGGTCTTCGGCCCGGCATCGAGCGGCCGCGTCTGACCCATGGCTGAGGGCGATGCAATGGACAGTTCGACCTACTCCATGGTCCTTGAGACATCGGAGAAGCTTTTTGCCGGTCGCGGGGGGGAGGGTTTCGATCCCGCGCTCTGGTCAGCCGCCGAAGAGGCGGGCCTTCCACTCGCCCTGCTGAGCGAAGAACATGGTGGATTTGGTTTCTCCGCCCGGGAAGCCTTTGCCCCCGTGCGGGTGGCGGCGGCCTGTGCCGTCGCCCTGCCGCTGGGCGAAACGCTGCTGGCCAACTGGGTGGCGTCGCAGGCCGGGCTGGGAACGCTCGACGGGCCCGTGGCGCTGGCCTGGAGTGGCGTGGAGGCGGTGCCGTTCGGGCGTCATCTGCGCAGGGTCGTCTGCCTGTCCGAACTCGATGGCGGTGTCGGGCTGTCCCTTCTGCATCCCGCCGCCGAACTCTGGCACCCGGGCACCAACCACGCGGGCGAGGAGCGTGATATGCTGATCGCTACCGAACCGGTCGCGCCGCAAGCTCGTGTCGCAATGTCCCCCGTCGCTCTGCGCGCGGTCATGTCGGCCTTGCGCACAGTGCAGATGGCCGGCGCGATCGAGGCGGTTGCCGATATGTGCCTGCGCTATTGCAATGAGCGCGAACAATTCGGGCGCCCACTGGGAAAGTTTCAGGCGATCCAGCACCAACTGGCCATTCTTGCGACCCACAGCTGTGCCGCCACCGTTGCCGCCGACATGGCCGTGGCAGCTTTTGAAACACTCGCGACGCAAGGGGAAGAGGTTTTCATTCCGACTGCGGCCGCGGCAAAGCTGCGCGCGGCAGAGGCCGCGACGGCCGCAGCGTCAATCGCGCATCAGGTTCATGGAGCGATCGGCTTCAGCGAGGAATATCCCCTGCATCCGCTGACCCGCCGTCTCTGGTCGTGGCGGGACGAGGACGGCTCTGAATCGCAGTGGGCGGCGTATCTGGCGAACTGGGCGCAGACCCACTCCGAGCGTGGTCTGTGGCCCGCACTGACCGCCTGCGATCTGGCAAAGGTGGCGTGATGGCACTTCCGACCTTTCCGCTTGAAACGAAGACTCCGGCGCAGGAAGCGCTTAGGGATGAGGTGCGTGCCTTTCTGGCCGAAGCGCTTTCGGATCTGCCCGCCCGCGAACGGGCCCGATCCTGGACCGGGTTCGACGCGGACTTCAGCAAAAAACTGGGCGAACGTGGCTGGCTGGGTATGACCCTGCCAAAGGAATACGGCGGCCATGACCGCAGTGCCGTGGATCGGCATATCGTCGTCGAAGAACTGCTCGCGGCGGGGGCGCCCGTGGCGGCCCACTGGATTGCGGACCGCCAGAGCGCGCCGCTGATCCTGCGCCATGGCACCGAGGAACAGCGCCGGACCATCCTGCCGCGCATCGCGGCGGGAACCTGTTTCTTCGGCATTGGAATGAGCGAGGCGGGCAGCGGCTCGGATCTGGCGTCCGCGCGGACACGGGCCGAAAGGACGGCTGATGGATATGTCCTGAACGGAACCAAGCTGTGGACGACATACGCGCACAAGGCGCATTACATGATCGTCTTCTGCCGCACCGGACAGGCCGAGAGCCGATACGGCGGCTTCAGTCAGGTTCTCGTGGACATGAGCCTTCCGGGGATTTCCGTCAGCCCGGTTCTGGACATCGCCGGAGAGCACCACTTCAACGAAGTGTCGTTTGACAATGTCCTGCTGCCCCCCGACGCCCTCCTGGGCAAGGAAGGTGACGGCTGGGCACAGGTCATGTCGGAACTGGCGTTCGAACGCAGCGGCCCGGACCGGTTCCTTTCATCCTTCGTGTTGGTGGATGAATTGCTGCGCTGCCTCAAACGCATGCCTGGCCCGGCAGAAACCTCCGATCTGGGCCGCATGGTCGCCCGGCTGATGGTGCTGCGGCAGATGTCGCTGTCGGTCGCCGGGCGTCTGGCGCGGGGCGAACAGCCGGTCCTGGCGGCCGCAATCGTCAAGGATCTGGGGGCATTGTTCGAACAGGACGTGCCGGAAATCGCGCGGCGCGTTCTGCGCGAAGATGCGTCTGACCCCGAATATGCGGCGGTGTTTCGGCGCATCCTGCTCGCCGCCCCCAGTTTTTCGCTGCGGGGGGGAACCCGCGAAATCCTGCGCGGAATCATTGCCCGTGGCCTCGGTCTGCGGTGAAGAAAAGGGAAGAGAACATGACGCTTGTAACGACGGAGCGTGACGCGGCGGGCATTGTGACCATGACGCTCAACGCGCCGGAAACCCGCAACGCCATCTCGGAATTGCCGATGATCGAGGCGATTCTTGCCGCGCTGACCGAAACGCAGGCTGATCCGGAGGCCCGGGTGATCGTGCTGACGGGGGCGGGGGCGGCCTTTTCCTCGGGCGGGAACATCAAGTCGATGGCGCCGGGACAGGGGCTGGTGGACAAGGTTCCGGCGATCACGCGGCGCAACTACCGGGCCGGGATCCAACGGCTGCCGCTTGCGTTCGAGGATTGCGACCTGCCCATCGTCGCCGCGGTCAATGGCCCGGCGGTCGGCGCCGGTTGCGACCTGACGCTGATGTGCGATCTGCGTATCGCTGGCGCGTCCGCGACCTTCGCCGAAAGCTTTGTCCGCATCGGCATCGTGCCGGGCGATGGCGGCGCGTGGCTGCTGCCGCGCGTCGTGGGTTTTGCGCGCGCCTCGGAAATGGCGCTGACCGGCGATACGATCGATGCGCAGACCGCGCTGAGCTATGGGCTGGTCAGCCGCGTCGTTCCGGACGCCGAGTTGCTGACTGAAGCGCGCACCATCGCCGGACGCATTGCCGCCAATCCGCCTCACGCCGTGCGCATGACCCGCCGGCTGCTGCGTCAGGCCTATAACCGTGATCTGTCCGTCACGCTGGAGCTGTCATCGGCCATGCAGGCCCTTGCACATGAAACAGATGACTACACCAGGGCGCTTGCGGCCATGCGCGCGCGCATCGAGAAATCCAGATCATGACCGGCGCGCTTGACGGGATCCGGGTGCTCGATCTTTCTCGGGTTCTGGCGGGACCCTGGGCCACGCAGATTCTGGGCGATCTGGGGGCCGAGGTGATCAAGGTCGAACGACCCGGCGCGGGCGATGACACGCGCGCCTGGGGGCCGCCTTCGGCCGAGCTGGGCGGAGAGCAGTTTTCGGCCTATTACCTGACCTGCAACCGCAACAAGCAGTCAATCGCCATTGACATGGCCCTGCCCGAGGGGTCGGCGCTCATCAGGCGCATGGCCCGCGAGGCGGATATCCTGGTCGAGAATTTCAAGACCGGCGATCTGGCGCGTTACGGGCTGGACTATGACAGCTTGCGCGCGATCAATCCGCGGCTGATCTATTGTTCCGTTACAGGGTTCGGCCAGACCGGACCCTATGCCGGGCGCGGCGGCTATGATTTTCTGGTGCAGGGCATGGGCGGACTGATGAGCGTCACCGGCAAATCTGCCGACGACCCGGTGAAGGTCGGCTTGCCGGTCATAGATATCTTTACCGGCCTCTACGCCACCATCGCCATTCAGGCCGCCCTGCACCACCGCGAACGCTCCGGTGAAGGGCAGTACATCGATTGCGCCCTGCTGGATACATCTGTCGCCATTCTGGCCAATCAGGGGATGAACTGGCTTATCGGCGGCGTGACACCTCGCCCCATGGGCAATTCACATCCCAATGTCGTGCCCTACCGCGCCTTTGCGACGGCTGACGGGCATGTCATCGTTGCCGTGGGCAACGACAAACAGTTCGTTGCGCTGTGCCGGGTGCTGGGCCGGGCCGACCTGGCTGGACACCCCGACTATCTGACCAATGAACTGCGCAATCGCAACCGCGCGACGCTGGAGCCGGAACTTGAACGCGAGATCTCCGGCTGGAACAGCCCTGACCTTCTTGCCGCGATGGAGGTCGCCCGAGTGCCGGGCGGACCGATCAACCGCATCCCGGAGGTTTTTGCCGATCCGCAGGTGCAGGCGCGCGGCATGGTCGTGCCCGTCGCCACCCCTGCCGGACAGGACACGCCACAGGTCCGGTTTCCACCGATCATGACCGCCTCGCCTGCCACGATCCGGCGCGCACCACCGGCGCTTGGGGCTGATGGTTCGGCGATATTGCGTGGTCTGGGGCTCGACGACACTGAAATCCAGCGGCTTTCCGCGACGGGAGCAATCTCTTTGCCAGAGCCAAATCAAGGGAGGAAATGACAATGACTCACCCCACCTTCATCCTGAACGGAGAGGCCCGGGACACGGGAACCCTGGGAACGTTACCGTTGATGGACCCGGCGACCGAAACCGAAATCGCCCAAATCCCCAAAGCGGGCCGGGCCGAGGCGATCGAGGCGGCGCGACTTGCCGCCGAGGGCTTTGCCGAGTGGTCCGCCGTTTCACCCTTTGAACGAGGCAAGATCCTGCGCGCTGCCGCAGCGATCATGCGGGAACAGGCGGACGCCGCCGCCGCCGACATGACCCGTGAGCAGGGCAAGCCCCTGGCGCAGGCGCGGGGCGAATGGATGATTTCCGCCGACACTCTGGATTGGTGCGCCGAAGAGGGTCGCCGCACCTATGGCCGCCTTGTCCCGTCGCGGACGGAAAACATGACATGGGCCGTGCATCAACGGCCCGTCGGGCCGGTCGCGGCCTTTACACCCTGGAACTTCCCCGCCTTCACGGTGATGCAGAAACTTGCGCCGGCGCTGGCGGCGGGCTGTTCCATGGTCCTGAAGCCGGCGGAGGAAACGCCGATGACGGCCTGGCGCATCTGCCGGGCGCTGCTTGACGCGGGATTGCCGCCCAAGGCCATCGGGTTGATCTGGGGCGATCCGGCGGAAATTTCCGACACGCTGATCAAGGCGCCGGAGATCCGCAAGATTTCCCTGACCGGGTCCATCCGCGTCGGGCGTCTGCTCGCCAGCGCCGCCGGCCATGAACTCAAGAAAGTCACCATGGAACTGGGCGGCCACGCACCGGTGATCGTTGCCCGCGATGCCGATCTGTCCCAGTTGGTTCCGCTGGCGGCAGAGTGGAAGTTCCGAAATGCGGGGCAGGTCTGCGTTTCGCCAACGCGGTTTCTGGTCGAGGCCCCTCTCTATGACGACTTCGTTTCAGGTATGGCCGAAGCGGCTGGGAAAATCACTGTCGGCAACGGGGCAGACCCGAAGACAGCCATGGGGCCGCTGACAACCCCAGCGCAGATGACCAAAGTGCAAGAGCTGTACGATGACGCCGTGGCCAAGGGCGCTCGCGTCGCTGCGGGCGGTGCACGGATCGGAAATCAGGGCTGGTTCTTTGCGCCCACCGTACTGGCGGACATGACGGCCGACATGCGCGCCATGAACGAAGAGCCCTTCGGCCCGCTGGCTCTGGTGGCAAAGGTCGACGATATTGACGCCGCGCTGGCAGAAGCGAATCGGATGCCGGTCGGACTCGCGTCCTATGCCTTCACCGGAGATTCGCTAACGCGGCATCGCATCGTTTCCGGCATCAAGGCCGGGATGCTGGGCGTCAATCATTTCGCCCTGGCGATGCCCGAGACACCTTTCGGTGGTGTGCTTGACAGCGGAATGGGGTCGGAAGGGGGGATGGAAGGCATAGGCGCTTATCTGACACCGTTCCTGGTCACCGCACGGGAATCATGATGCAACCCTGAGAAGGTTTCGAAAGTCTTCGGAAATCAATGTCAAAAGGCCCGCCCCATCCAGATTGGGGCGGGCATCGCAGCAAGATCATGCTTCAGGCGTCTCTTGCGCAAATGCGCTGACGGCGGGCGTTGAAAGTCCAGCCACGCCGCACCCCCTCACGAGCATTGCAATGGCCTGGTTTGCGGCGCCCGGCACCTCGCGCGCGCATCATCAGTCGCTCGGCATCGCGTGCGCGTCGCACATTTGTTCCCGGTTCGGGGATAGGCGCCAGACCTGGATCTTATGTAGAATTTCATTTGATGAAGTGCAATTTCATTGACAGGGCGCCATTCGCCTATAAGCTTGAAAATGTCAAAGTGAGGAGCCCCGCTGGCAGCTTTGGAGGAAAGCTGGGAGCGGGAAGGTGGACTGGGCCGTCGGTTGCTCAGGCGCATTGTCGCAGAAGGCCAGGGGTGCTGTCTCGGGGCGGTAATACCTGAGCGGAGGAGGAACGATAGCATGGCAAACACTGAAATGAAGGTGGTGGATTGCGGTCCGCTTTCGCCGGAGAAGGCGAGCAGCGTTGCGCTCGCCGAAGGCGGGATCAGCACCCGGAGCACGGGTGTTTTCGGGGCCCTCGGCGTACATGGCGTCGCGCGCGATCACGCGGGCGGAATGACAGGCGGAATGATCTGTTTCCCCGATGCCGTGCACGTCACGCAGACCCATCAGGCCGGGGGCGCCACCCGCACCGGCCTTGGGCCTGTCCGCGAGGCTGCATAGCCTCCGCAACAGCGACGTCCGTCGCGCTCTTGTCAACTCCAGGCGAGGAATCCCCATCCGGGGACCGGCCATTTACCAACCAAGGGAAGGAAGTACGATATGCCAAGCAAGGAATCTGAAGCGCTCGCCGATCTCTACCGGTCGTGGGTCACCGCAATGACGGCCAAGCCCGACATGGAGCTTGAAGAAATCCGGCGTCTGTTCGGCCATTGGGGCGACGTGACCGCCGATCCGACGCGCGTCGACTACCAGGAGATCGCGGTCGAAGGGATCCCGGCGATGTGGGCGATCCCCCACGGTGCCGTGCATGATCGCGTTCTGCTTTGCTCGCATGGTGGCGGTTATGTCGTCGGCTCGATGTACTCCCACCGCAAGCTCTTTGGCCATATCGCCAAGGCGGTCGGCTGCCGGGCGCTGATCGTCGATTACCGGCGCTCCCCCGAGAATCCGCATCCCGGTCCTGTCAATGACATGGTCACCGCCTATCGCTGGTTGCTGGAGTGCGGGGGGTTGAAGCCGGAGCATATCGCGTTGACGGGCGACTCGGCCGGCGGCGCGCTTGCGCTCACCACAATCGCCGCCGCGCGGGAGAAAGGGTTGCCGCTTCCGGTGGCAACAATGCCGATGTCCCCCTGGGCCGGAATGGATCTCTCGGGCGAGACCTACGAAACGAACAAGGACAGGGATGCGCTGGTTTCGCGCGACACCACCAGGAACCTGGGCAGTCTTTTCATCGGTGAGAAGGGCGATCCGAAGGATCCTTTGGCAAATCCGCTTTACACCGACTATTCGAAATTCCCGCCGATATACCTCACGGTCGGAGACGCCGAGACTCTTCTCGACGACAGCCGGCGCATAGCGGAGCGGGCGAAGAAAGCGGGCGCGGACGTCAAAATTGATATTTTCCCCGACATGCAGCATGTCTTCCAGTTTCTCGCGGGAACTGCGCCTGAAGCTGACGATGCAATCAAGCGCATGGCCGAGTGGGTCCGCCCGAAGCTTGGTCTGAGCTGAGTCGCACTGGGAGGCATGTAGAAAATTGACGATCCGGGCGAACGCGATTCGCCCGGACGCCACGATGGATCAGGGGAGGACGCAAATGAACGTTGCCGAAAAAGTGCAATCGAACACGAAACCCGAAACGGGCAAGGACGAGCTGGACGTTGCCGTGGTAGGCGCCGGCTTCGCTGGCTTGTATCAACTTCACAAGCTTCGCGAGAAGGGCTTCAAGGTGAAGCTCCTCGAGGCTGGTTCGGATATCGGTGGCATCTGGCACTGGAACCGCTATCCCGGCGCGCGCGTGGATAGCCACGGGGCGCTTTATCAGTACTCGGATCCCGGTTTGTGGAAAGACTGGGCGTTCAAGGAACTCTATCCGGATTGGCAGGAACTCCGCGATTATTTCGACCATGTCGATTCACGGTGGGATCTGCGCAAGGACGTCATTCTCGATACGCGCGTGACCGGCGCCGAGTTCGACGAGACCAGCCGCAAGTGGACGATCCACACCGAGGGCGGCCGGGATTTCGTGGCGCGCTTCTTCGTCCTCTGCACCGGATTCGCGGCCAAACCGTATATTCCGGCTTTCAAGGGGCTCGAGAGCTTCAGGGGCGAGATCCATCATACCGGACTTTGGCCTCAGGAAGGCGTCGATCTGACCGGCAAGCGCGTTGCCGTGATCGGCATGGGCGCAAGCGGAGTTCAGGTCGTGCAGGAGACGGCCCCGGAAGCCAGCCACCTGACGCATTTCGTTCGCACACCCTGCCTGGCCATTCCGATGTGGCAGCGAACGATGAGCGAGGCCGACAACGAGGAGATGTGGCGGGACATGCCCGCCGACATGGCAATGCGGCTCAAGACGTTCGGCGGCTTCAACTACGATTTCTCCCCCTGGGGTGTCTTCGATGTCGCGGACGAGGACCGTGAAGAAGTATTCGAGCGCATCTGGCAGCGCGGCGGCTTCTGGTGGTGGCTGAACAACTTCAAGGACGTGATCTTCGATGAGAAGTCCAACCGCGCTCAGTACGACTTCTGGCGCAAGAAGGTTCTGGCGCGGATCAAGGACCCCAGGCTTGCCGAGATCTACGCGCCGAAAGAGCCGCCGCATCCCTACGGCGTCAAGCGTCCGTCGCTGGAGCAGAACTTCTATGAAGTCGTGCAGCGGGACAATGTCGATGTGGTCGATCTGAAGCACGAGACAATCGAGTGCTTCACCGAGAAGGGGATCAAGACCAGCGAACGCGAGTACGAGTTCGACGTGATCGTCCTGGCGACAGGTTTTGATGCGGTGTCCGGCGGACTGACCTCGCTGGACATAAAAGGGGCTGACGGCCGCACGATCGGCGAGAAGTGGAGCGATGGCGTGCGCACCCAGCTGGGAATGGCCACGAAGGGGTTCCCGAACCTGTTCTTCCTCTACGGCCCGCAAAGCCCGAGCGGCTTTTGCAATGGTCCCACCTGCGCCGAGGCACAGGGAGGCGTGATGGTCAAGATCCTTGAAAAGCTGCGTGACGAAGACGTGACCCGGATCGAGGCTCAATCCGACGCCGAGGAAGCATGGCGCAAGTTCTGTCTGGAGGTGGCCGACATGACGCTCTTCCCCAAGGCCAACTCCTGGTACATGGGCGCGAACATCCCCGGCAAGCCGCGTGAGCTGCTCATGTATCCGGCAGGGCTGCCCTCGTATCTCGAGGCATGCGAGAAGTCGATCGCGGAGGGGCTCTCGGGTTTCCAGAAAGCTTGATGGACGGGTGTCTGGCAAATGGTCGGTAGCCACACAGCGCCACAAGGGTTCGGACGGCTGAATGGCCGCGCGGCCCTTGGGAAACCGGGCGACCGCCTTGAACTTCGACAGACGGCTTCGGGACCGGTCGGTTCCGATGCCCGAGCACAGTAAAACACAAAAGCGAAGGAGAAGAGATTATGCGTCTCGCAAACAAACTTGCGGTCATCACCGCCGCCGCATCCGGCATGGGCAAGGCCGCCGTGGAACTTTTTTCGAAAGAGGGCGCGCGCGTTGCGGCGATCGACCTCAATGAGGAAGGACTGGCTTCGCTCAAGGCGGAGATGAAGAAGAAAGGCTTCGACATCGTCACCATCGCCGCCGACCTGTCGACGGAAAGCGGCGCACGCGACAGCCTTAATGCCGCCGTCAAGGCGTTGGGTGGCCTGGACGTTCTCTGGGCTCATGCGGGGATACCCGGCCCGGCCGGCATCGAACAAGTGGACCTGGCGGCGTTTCGCAAGTCGCTCGCCATCAATGTCGAAGCAGCGGTCATCGGGGCCGGCGAGGCAGTGGGCCACATGCGCAAGCGCGGGGGCGGGTCAATCATTTTCACCAGCTCGATATCCGGGCTTGTGGGGTCGATGTGGAGTCCGCTCTACTCCGTTGCCAAATTCGGAGTTGTCGGTCTGACCAAATCCCTATGCCAGACCTACGCTGCCGACAATGTGCGCGTGAACGCGATCTGTCCCGGTCTGACGGACACGCCCATGGCCTTCGAGTTCACCAGCCGGAAGGGTGATCCGGAGGAAGCCGCCAGAAACAAGGAGATGATGGTCAGTTCCGTACCGTTGAAACGGCTCGGGCGTCCCGAGGACATGGCGCAGGCCGCCCTGTGGCTGGCCTCGGACGACTCTGCCTACGTCACAGGCGTCGCGCTTCCCGTGGATGGGGGGTTCACCGCAAAGTAACGATTCCGCGCGGGCGTTGCAGCAAAGCGGGGGCGAAACGTCGCCCGACAAGATTGGCGGCGGCCAGGGAAGCAACAAATTGCCCCTCTCGCCGAGCCCGTGGCCTTTCGCGCTTTCCTCGCTGCGCAAAGCCAGATCGAATGGGTGGTGTACAGCAAGCCACCCTACGCCTATCCGGGTCGCGTCCTCGACTATCTTGGCCGCTACACTCACCGCGCCGCCATCGCCAACAGTCGCTTGCTCGACCATGAAGGCGGCCAAATTCGTTTCCGCTGGGCATTGATCTGGGCATTGATGATGTGACCGCCCCTCGACGGCAGTGATGTGCCATGGTGGGTCTGCGAGGATCCACAAAGGGGGACGGTCATGTCGGAGATTGTCACGGTCGGGCTCGACCTGGCGAAGAATGTG
>NZ_JACIYP010000141.1 GCF_014359905.1 Hoeflea sp.
CTCGGATGGTTTTATGCGAGCGATACCGTACATGCATCAACCAAAGAGGGGCGGCCCATGCAGCCGCCCCCGCTTCTATCGTGATCATTGCCGTCCGAACCGCGCCGGAATGCGCGGCAACCGGTGCTTATTGCGGCAGCGTGTCGTCGACGCCTTCGATGTAGAAATTCATGCCGAGAAGCGTGCCGTCGTCGGCGGTTTCGCCTTCCTTGAGCCAGACGGTGCCATCCTGCTTGTTGATTGGGCCAGTGAAGGGATGCAGCGAGCCGTCGATGATGGCGGCTTCGGTCTTTTCGGCCATTTCCTTCACGTCGTCGGGCATGTTGGTGTAGTCGGCCATCGCGAGAATGCCGTCCTTGAGACCGTCCCATGTGGACTGGCCACCTTCCCAGGTGCCGTCGATCGCAGCGGCGATCTTCTTTTCATAGTAGGGACCCCAGGTGTCTTGGATGGCGGTCAGCTGGGCGGTCGGCCCGGCCTTGATCTGGTCGAAGGCCTGGCCGAAAGCCTTGATGCCGCGTTCTTCGGCGACCTGCATCGGACCGGTGGAGTCGGTGTGCTGGGTGATGATGTCGACACCCTGATCGATCAGCGCCTTGGCGGCGTCGGCTTCCTTGCCGGCGTCAAACCAGCTGTTCACCCACACGACCTTGAGCTTGAAGTCCGGATTGATCGAGCGCGCGCCATTGAGGAAGCCGTTGATGCCCATCACCACTTCCGGAATCGGGAACGAGGCGATGTAGCCGGCGACGCCGGTCTTTGACATCTTGCCGGCGATCTGGCCGATGATGTAGCGGCCTTCATAGAAGCGCGCATTGTAGGTGGTGACGTTCGGCGCGGTCTTGTAGCCGGTGGCGTGCTCGAACTTCACGTCCGGGAACTTCTCGGCGACCGCAATGGTCTGGTCCATGAAGCCGAAGGAGGTGGTGAAGATGATGCCGCAGCCGGAGCGGGCAAAGCGCTCGATGGCGCGCTCGGCGTCCGGGCCTTCCGGCACGTTTTCGAGCGCTACGGTCTCGACCTTGTCGCCGAGCTTTTCCTGGGCATACATTCGCCCGACTTCATGCGCCTGGGTCCAGCCGCCATCGGTTTTCGACCCGACATAGATAAAGCAGGCCTTGTATTTCTCCTGCGCCACAGCGCTTGTCCCCGCCGTCGCCGCAAGCGTTGCGGCCAGCGCAAATAGGATTTTCTTCATTTCGTTCACCTCTCTGTTGCTCCTCCGGATTGACCGGATGGACTGGAAATTGATTCTGGTGCGCGGGACCGACGGGCCTTAGCGGTCCGGCACAAAGGGTTGGCCCAGCGAAGCCGGAGTGTTCATCAGTGTCAAGCGCCGGTCGCGGGAAATGATCACAAGGACAATGATCGTCGCCACATAGGGCATGGCCGAAAGGAATTGCGACGGTATCCCGAAGCCGAGCGCCTGGGCGTGCAATTGGCCGATCGACACGGCGCCAAACAGATAGGCGCCGCCGAGCACGCGCAACGGCCGCCAGGACGCAAACACCACCAGCGCCAGCGCAATCCAGCCACGGCCTGCGGTCATGTTCTCGACCCATTGCGGCGTGTAGACCAGCGACAGATGCGCGCCGGCGAGACCGGCGCAGGCGCCGCCGAACATCACCGCGAGATAGCGGATCTTGAGCACATTGATGCCGAGCGCATGCGCCGAGGCATGATTGTCGCCGATGGCGCGCAGGGTCAGTCCCGCCCGCGTGCGGAACAGGAACCAGGAGACGCCGCCGGTCAGGATCAGCGAGATGTAGAAGATCGGATCCTGGCCGAAGATCAGCCGCCCGATCAGGGGAATGTCGGTCAGATAGGGAATGTCGAGGCTCGCAAGCTTGATCCCTGCGGAACCGACGAAACGTTCGCCGATCATGCCCGAGAGCCCGAGTCCAAGCAGTGTCAGCGACAGGCCGGTTGCGACCTGGTTGGCTGCGAGCGACAGGGTAAGCAGGCCAAACAGCAACGAGAAGAAGGCGCCCGCGGCAATTGCCGCCAGCATGCCGATCCAGGGCGAGCCGCTGAGCAGAGTCGCGGCGAAGCCGCAGACCGCGCCGATCACCATCATGCCCTCGACGCCGAGATTGAGCACGCCGGAGCGCTCGACCACCAGTTCGCCGATGGCTGCGATCAACAGCGGCGTCGCCGCGGTCATGATCGTGAGCAGAATGTTCTGGGCGATATCCATCAGGCCTGGCCTCCGGCCGCTGCCGTGGCTTTGCGCCACACCAGCCGCACCTGGTAGTTAATGAGCGTGTCGCAGCCGAGCACGAAGAACAGCAAAAGCCCCTGGAACACCCGGCCGACCTTGTCGGAGATGCCCAGCGTCATCTGGGCCGCCTCGCCGCCGAGATAGGTCAGGGCCAGCATGAAGCCCGCGGCAATCGCCCCGAGCGGGTTGAGGCGTCCGAGGAAGGCCACGATGATGGCGGTAAAGCCGTAGCCGGGCGAGATGGTTTCGCGCAGCTGGCCGATGGCGCCCGACACTTCCGCGATGCCGGCAAGACCCGCGAGCCCGCCCGAGATCAGGAAGGCGAAGAAGGCCATCCGGGTCTGCGAGAAGCCGGCAAAGCGCCCTGCCCGCGGATTGGCGCCCAGCACCCTGACTTCAAAACCGTTGAGCGTGAACCGCAGCATGAACCAGACGATCACCGCGGCGACGAGCGCCAGCACGATGCCGTAATGGGCGCTGCCCTGCGACGGGATAATTTCGGGCAGTTGCGCCGCCTGCGGAAAGCGGATCGAGCCGGGAAAATTGTTGCCGTTCGGATCCCGCAGCACGCCGCGCGCCAGCCAGTCGAGAAACAATTGCGCGATGTAGACCAACATCAGGCTGGTGAGGATCTCGTTGGTGTTGAAGCGGGTCTTGAGATACGCGGGAATTGCGCCCCAGGCCGCGCCGCCGGCCATGCCAAGCACCAGCATCAGCGGCAATGTGAGCCAGGTCTGGAAGCCGGGCATCAGGATCGGCACCAGCGACCCCAGGATGCCGCCCATGATGAACTGGCCCTCGGCGCCGATGTTCCAGTTGTTGGAGCGGTAGCAGACCGACAGGCCCACGGCGATCAGGATCAGCGGCGCCGCCTTGATCGTGAGTTCGTGGATAGACCAGACTTCGGTCAGCGGTTCAATGAAGAAGCTGTAGAGCGCGTCGAAGGGATTCTTGCCAAGCGCCATGAACAGGATGGCGCCGGCGACAAGCGTCAGGCCGAGCGCGATGAACGGCGACAGCACGGCAAAGAGCGCCGACGGGACCGGACGTTTCTGCAGTTCAATGTGCATGGGCAGTCTCCCCCGGATCGACACCATGGCCGGCGCCGTCATGAAAACCGCCCATCAGCAAGCCGATCCGCTCGCGCGTCATGGTCGCGGCGGGTTCAGGTCTTGAAAGCCGGCCTTCATTGATGACCGAGATGCCGCTGGCAATCTCAAACACTTCGTCGAGGTCCTGGCTGATGACGATGACTGCCGAGCCGCTCTTGGCGAGATCGACCAGCGCCTGTCGGATGCGGCTGGCGGCGCCCGCGTCGACGCCCCAGGTCGGCTGGTTGACGACCAATACGCGCGGCTGGCGGTCGAGTTCACGGCCGACGATGAATTTCTGCAGATTGCCGCCGGACAGCGATCCGGCCGGAGGATCGACCAGCGATTTGCGCACATCCATGGCGTTCGAGATCCGCTTGGTGGCGGTGGCGACGGGGCCGGTGTTGATGAGGCCCAGCCATCCGCCGGTAAGAAAGGTCTTGCGGTCCGACGCATAGCGCGACAGCACCAGATTGCCGCTGAGGCTCATGTTCGGCACGGCAGCATGTCCGTGGCGTTCTTCCGGCACGAAGCTGCAGCCCATCAGCCTTCGCGCGGTAATCCCAAGGCGGCCGGCGGCCACCCCCGCTATTCGAATGGACTCGGCGTTCGCTACCGTCACCTCCCCCGAGAGCACATCGAAGAGTTCGCTCTGTCCATTGCCCGCGACACCGGCGATGGCAATCACTTCACCGGCCCGGACCGTCAGATCCACATCCTTCAGGGCCACCGCAAACGGTGTGCGCGCCGGCGCGGACAGCTTGTGGACTTCAACCAGCACATCGCCGGGCTCCCCAAGGCCCGCCCCGGAAATCGCCGCGACTTCGCCGCCCACCATCATGCGGGCGAGCGACGACGGTGTCTCCTGGCGCGGATCGCAGGCCCCGGTGACCTTGCCATGGCGAAGCACCGTGGCACGGTCGCAGATGCGTTGCACTTCCTCGAGACGGTGCGAAATGTAGAGGACCGACCGCCCTTCGGCCTTGAGCTTGGCCAGGGTCTCGAACAGCTTGTCGGCTTCCTGGGGCGTAAGCACCGAAGTCGGCTCGTCAAGAATGATCAGTTCCGGATTCTGCAGCAGAGCACGGACGATCTCGATGCGCTGCCGCTCGCCAACGGAGAGATCGGCCACATGGGCTGAAGGATCGAGCGGGAGACCGTATTCCAGCGAAAGTCGCCGCGCTTCATCGGAAATTTTCTCGATCGGGACCTTGCCGTCGAGCGCCAGCGCGATGTTTTCGGCGACGGTCAGCGCTTCAAACAGCGAAAAATGCTGGAACACCATGCCGATCCCGGTGGCGCGCGCCTCGCCGGGGCTGCCGATCCGGACCGGCTTGCCTTTCCACAGGATTTCGCCGCCGCTCGGATCGAGCACACCGAACAGCATCTTGACCAGGGTCGACTTGCCGGCGCCGTTCTCGCCCAGCAGCGCATGGACTTCACCGGGCGCGATTGCCAGGTCAATGCCGTCGCACGCCCTGAGGCTTCCGAAGATCTTGGTCAGACCCTTCGTCTCCAGAAGCGGTATCTCGGTCTGCTGGTTTTCCACGTCACCCCCTGGACTCAGCACCTTGCGGATTCGCCTAGTTTTGAGGCGTTTTTCCGCAAAGCACAAGAAACAAGCTTCACTATCTGGCCTTGAATTTCAAGGGATCTTTATGGACGTCGCTGTTGCGCCGAATTCCGATAGAACGCAATAATTGTGCGACGCACAAGAGACTGGGGACAGAAAACATCAAGTGTTTTCATAGTCCGGCATATTTCGATCTTTAGTCGCAGGCGAAAACCGCGGGTCTTTGCCAAAATTATCTTGAGAGTGCTTCAGCCCGGTCCAGCCTGATTCCCCCATGGTCTAAGGCTTCAGTACCGTCACGCCGGTGGTCTTGCGGCCTTCGAGATCGGTGTGGGCCTGCGCAGCGTCAGCGAGCGGGTAGCGCTGATTGATATCGATCTTGACGACGCCGCGCGCGACGACGTCGAACAGGGCATTGGCCGAGGCTTCGAGGTCTTCCCGGCTGGCAATATAGGTGAACAAGGTCGGCCGGGTCGCAAACAGCGATCCCTTTTGCGACAGGATGGAAATGTTGAACGGCTCGATCGGACCCGAAGACTGGCCGAAGCTCGCCCAGAGCCCGCGCGGCCGCAGGCAGTCGAGCGAACCGGGGAACGTGTCCTTGCCGACCGAATCATAGACCACGTCGACGCCCTTGCCGCCGGTGATCTCCCTGACCCGCCCGACGAAATCCTCGGTCCGGTAATTGATGACGTGATCATAGCCGTTGGCCGCGGCAAGCTCCGCCTTTTCCGGCGACCCGACGGTTCCGATCACTGTTGCGCCCAGCGCCTTGGCCCATTGGCCGGCAATCAGCCCGACGCCGCCGGCTGCGGCATGAAACAGGATCGTCTCGCCGGGCTGAACCTTGTGCGTCCGGCACAGCAGGTATTCCGCGGTCATGCCCTTGAGCATCATGCCGGCGGCAATGTCCAGGTCGATGCCGTCAGGCACCTTGACGATCTTCTCGGCGGCAATCACCCGCTCCTCGGCATAGGCGCCGATCGGCCCGGCATAGGCGATGCGGTCGCCTTCGCGAAACCGCGTCACACCTTCGCCGACGGCGGTGACAAAGCCTGCGCCCTCATTGCCCGGAACCAGCGGCAAACCGTTGGGCGCGGGATAGAGGCCGGTGCGGAAATAGACGTCGATGAAATTGAGCCCGACGGCTTCATGGCGGATGCGGACTTCGCCCGGACCCGGATCTGCGACCTGGTGATCCCGCCATTCCAAAACTTCCGGGCCGCCATGTTTCGATACCAGGATCGCTTTCATCTTGCTCATCTCCACTCAAGCCGGTCATCGGACCGGTCATTCATATCTGGCATATCCGGCTCAATTCGCCGTCCGCTTGCCGAATTCGGGGAACATCTGCATGATTCCTCCGATGCAGAACAGATAGGCGCCAGTCAGCATGACCGCCCACATCAGCCAGTCCGGGCTGTTGAAATGCAACAGCAGGGCGTATCCCGACAAGACCGACCAGATCGCAAAGATCGCGAGGTTGACCGGACGGAGCCTGACAACGCGCACCGGATGCAGGAAATTGATCGGCAGGAATGTCATGACAACCGCCGCCAGCACGATGCCGAAAGCCACCATTTCCGACGGGTTGGTCACGAACAGCGTGAACACCAGCATGTTCCACACCACCGGAAAGCCGGAGAAGAAATTCTCGTCGGTCTTCATGCCCATGTCGGCATAATAGATGGCGCTCGACACCACGATCAGGCCGGCAGCGACAAAGGACAACGGTTCCCCGATCATGCCGCTTTCATAGAGCGCGAAGGCCGGAATGAGCACATAGGTGACATAGTCGATCACATTGTCGAGCATCACGCCGGACCAGTTCGGCAGCACTTCCTTGACATTGAGCTTGCGCGCGATCGGGCCGTCGATGCCGTCGATCAGCATGGCGACGCCAAGCCACCACCACAGATCGACAAACCGGCCCTCGGCCGCCGCCACCAGCGCCAGGAACGCCATGTAGGACCCGGTGGCTGTCAGGATATGGACCGAAAACGCCCTGATTTCCGCGTAAGGAACGCGGCGGTATTTGAATGGTAGCTTCATGCCGCCAGCACCCTCTCCGCGCCCTAGTTGGGACCGCTCCAGTCGAGCTTGCAGATTTCGGCCGAGCGGCCGGCGAAATTCCAGTTGCGGCCGAAGGCGCGCATTTTGGATCGTTCGGATTTTGCCACGATGATCTCGGGCGCGATCCAGTATTCCGAATTGGAAATCACGGTGTCCTCGCCGTGCTTCTTGCCCGGAATCGGCGAAATCACGCCATCAATGATCCTGGGAATCTTGACGATGCGTTTCCTGTCCTCGATCTCGTAGCTGATCGGCTCCTGCTGAACTCCGAGGAAATTGCCGACCAGGATCGACAGCAGCGCGGTGGTGCCGCCGGCCTTGCCGGTGAAGATCCTGGTAAAGGCCTTGGTGGCGTAGATCGAGGCGCGCTTGTCGACAAACAGGCCTGCGGTCCAGTTGCCACGGCTCATGTAGCCCGGGATCTCCATGACCAGGCCGAGATTGAGGCCAGACAGGTCGGTATCGCCGTAATAGCCGTTGTCAACCTTGAACCCGGCCCAGGTCTGGCAATAGCCCTCGGTTGGTGGATGCTGGCCGAGCGAAATCACGCAAGGGCAGAACACCGTGCAATTGCACGACAGCACCAGCTCGCCCTTCAAGGCCCACTCCACGTCACCCATGCAAACAAACTCCCACTCTCATGTCAGCGCGCCCCAGAGGAGCGCGGCGCCCCACAGGCTCACTATCGCGCCGCCCGCCTGCGTTGTCACCCGGCCAGCGCCGGTTTTTTCCAGAAATGTAAACACCGTCAACGCCGCCATCCAGACCACATTCATGCTGCCGACCGCAAGCATGATCAGCATCAGCGCCCAGCAACACCCCAGGCACCAGACCCCCTGCTCCATCCCCAGCCGGAACACGCCGCCCACGCTGGTTTTCCAGCGTGCGAACAGGGTCGTGAACGGATTGCGGCACTTGGTGAGGCAGGCCTGTTTGAGCGCAGTGAACTGATAGGCGCCGGCAAGGATGAGGATGGCTCCTGCGATCGCACCCGTCACCGGCGCCGTGGCCGACGCGCCGGTGAGCGAACCGATGGCCAGTTGCACAAGAGTGAACAGCACAGCGGCCACAGCCCACACCACCAGATAGCCGGCGGCGAGAACGGCCGGATGGACCACCGGGTCGCCGCGGCCGGCGGCGGTGTCGGCGATTTCGGCATAGGTGCGAATCATCGGAGCCGCGGTCGGCAACATCATCGCCGCCGCCATGGCGAACCACATCCCGAAAAGAGCAAGGAAAACCGAAGCATTGGATCCGCCACCCAATCCCGCACCCGAGCCGCCGGACAGGCAAAGGTCGGCAATTGTCGCCGTGAACGATCCCGGATCGACCGGCAGGAACCGGGAAATCAGCGACATTCCCGGGCCGAGCGGCCGCGCCGAGCCCTCGATCCCGGCAATCGACCCTGCCATAGAGAGCAGGAACCACCAGGCGATTGCGGCCGTCAGCGCCACCATGGCAAGCACCGGCCACACCGGCCGCCGCGCCAGGCTGGCAATGGCCCGCCCCGGCCGGTCCAAGTGATCAAACCGGCCGTCGAGCGGATCCCTGTTTCCGCGAGGCGTGAACATGCGCCAATTCATCCCATGGAGTTCGTTTGCCAGGCGATGTAAAGGATGAAGCAAGCAAGTGGCAATCGGCAACCAACGGAAAGGCCGAAGAAATGCAAGAGCACTTTGACATCGCGGTTGTGGGCGGCGGGCTGGCGGGATCGGTCGCGGCGCTTGCGGCCGCCGCCGAGGGCTGGAGGGTTGCCTTCATCGCGCCCCAGCCCGGGCGTCAGGATGGACGAACCACCGCGCTTTTGTCGGAATCCGTCGATTTCCTGTCAAGACTCGGCGTCTGGAAGGCGGTGGAGCCGTCGTCTGCCCCCCTGCGCACCATGCGCATTCTCGATGGCACGACCCGTCTGCTGCGCGCTCCTCCGGTGTCATTCCGGTCGAACGAGATCGGACTGGACGCGTTCGGCTACAATATCCCCAACAAGCCGCTTTTTGAAGAACTCCAGGCGGCCATCACCGGATCCGCCCTGATCGAGCGTTTCGAAAGCTCGCTCGTCTCCGCGGTGCAGTCCAGCGAAGCCGTGGAACTCAATCTGGAGGATGGGACCCGCGTCACCGCGCTTGCAGCCCTTGCCGCCGATGGCCGCGGCTCCAAGCTGCGCGACGCCATCGGCATTCGGGTCAGGACCTGGTCCTATCCGCAAACCGCGCTGGTCTTGAACTTTTCCCACAGCATCGGCCATTCCGACACTTCGACGGAATTTCACACCGAACAGGGCCCGTTCACGCAAGTGCCGCTGCCCGGCAAGCGCTCGAGCCTCGTCTGGGCGGTCAAGCCGGATCAGGTGGACACGATTCTCGCCATGCCGCGCGACCAGCTCAACCGCGAGGTGGAAACCCGGATGAGCTCGATCCTTGGAAAGGTCGAGATCGAGAGCGAGGTTCAGGCCTGGCCGCTGTCGAGCCTGATCGCCTGCAGTCTTGGAACGGGCCGGACCATGCTGGTGGGCGAAACCGGGCACGGATTCCCGCCGATCGGCGCGCAGGGCCTCAATCTGGGACTGCGTGACATCATGCAGGCGATCCAGTCGCTCAAGGCTGCCGGCGGGCCCGAACAGGCGCCCCGGGCGGTCAGCGCCTATAGTCGCCAGCGCTGGCTTGATGTCACCAGCCGGACCGCCGGCGTCGATCTGCTCAATCGCACGCTGTTGAACTCGTTCCTGCCGGTGCAGGCCCTCCGCGCGGGCGGCCTTGCGGTCTTGTCGGCGATTCCGCCATTGAGAAACCTCGCCATGCGCGAAGGCATGACGCCGGGCTGGCGCGGGGCAAGGTCCGCCGCCTGATCCTCAGGGAAACAGGTCGGGCGGCAGCGTTCCGCTGGTGATCAGCCAGAGCAGCGCCGAGACCGTGGCGACGCTGGTGACCGTGGTCACCAGCACGGTTGCCGAGGCCCGCTCCACCCAGGTCGAGTATTGCTGGGCAATCACGAACACATTGGTGGCGGTCGGCAGCGACGCCAGCAGAACTGCGGTATAGACCCACACGGGCTCGAAATTTCCCACCGCGCTCAACCCCACATACATCAGCACCGGATGGACGATCAGCTTCATCGGCACGATGAAGCCGAGTTCGGGCGGAACCCGCTTGAGCGGCCGCAAGGCCAGCGTCACGCCCATGGCAAACAGCGCGCAGGGAGCCGCGGCCTGCGCGAGGTAATCGATCAGCCGGGCGACGGGTACCGGCGGAACAAATTCCAGCCACGCCGCCGCCACTCCCACCGCGGTGGCGATAATGAAGGGGTGAAACGCAATCTTGCGGACAACCCCCACCGCCAGCGCACCGGGACTGCGGTGATCGCCGCCGGCCAGCGCCATCATCATCGGCGCAATGGTGAAGTGCATGATGTTTTCAAAGCAGAAGATCAGCGCGACAGGCACCGCAGCCGGCTCGCCGAAGGCCAGGATGGCGATGCCGGGGCCCATGTAGCCGATATTGCCATAGGCGCCGGCAAGACCCTGCACCGTTGCTTCGCCGATTGCCGCACGGCGGATCAGAATGGCGCCGGCGAAGACCAGCGCGAAGACGATGTAGGTCACCACCATGCTGGTCAGCACATAGTCCCAGCGACCCAGTTCTTCGATCGGCGTGCGTGACAGAAGCTTGAAAAACAGCGCCGGCAGGGACACATAAATGATGAAGGTGTTGAGCCACCCCATCGCCTCCTGCGGCTGTTTGGTGATCCGCGCGGCGATGTAACCCAGCAGGATGAGGCCGAAGAAGGGTAATACCAGACCAGTGATCTCAGCCATTCCACATGCCCGTAAACGCAGTTAAACCAATGCCTCAGCTCTGCGAGGGGGTATGGTCCCCACTCCCTGCCGTCAAGGCCAAACGGTTGCATTTTCCGTCAAACGTCCCATCTTAGGAAATCAAAGGATGAAAGACATGACGCCCAAACACGCAAAATTCCATATCGGACAGGTCGTCAAGCACCGGATCTTCCCGTTCCGGGGCGTGATTTTCGACGTTGACCCGATCTATGCCAATACAGAGGAGTGGTGGAACGCCATTCCCGAAAACGTGCGTCCGCGCAAGGACCAGCCGTTTTATCACCTGCTGGCCGAGAATGACGAGACCGAGTATGTCGCCTATGTCTCGGAGCAGAACCTGCTCAGCGATGACAGCGACAGGCCGATGCGGCACCCGCAGCTCGCGGAATTCTTCGACGCCCAGATCGACGGCGTCTATCGGCCGAAGGAACGGGTCAGCCACTGACCGGAGGACACCGTCCATCGGCTCGGCGTCATTGGATCAAAACAAAAACAGCCCGGATGCGGTGACGCATCCGGGCTGTTTGCATGTCAGGCGAGAAGAACTCAGTTCTTCTTGGC
>NZ_JACIYP010000142.1 GCF_014359905.1 Hoeflea sp.
GGCGGGCACTGCATTCCGATCGACCCCTTCTATCTCACCTGGAAGGCGCGGGAATTCGACATCTCGACCCGCTTCATCGAGCTGGCCGGCGAGATCAACTCCGCCATGCCGCATCGTGTGGTCGAGCGGCTGGCGCAGGCGCTGGACGCGCATGGCGGCAAGGGCCTCAACGGCGCGAAAGTGCTGATCGCCGGCATCGCCTACAAGAAGAATGTCGACGATATGCGCGAGAGCCCGGCGCTGAAGATCATCGAGATTCTCGAGCGCCGCGGGGCGCAGATTGCCTATTTCGATCCCTTCGTGCCGGTGATCCCCGCAACGCGGGAGCACGCGGAACTGGCCGGCTGGAAAAGCGTGGCATGGCGCGCCGATGTTGCGGCGGATTACGATGCGGTGCTGATCGTGACCGATCACGACACGGTGGATTATGCCGCGCTTGTCGCGCATGCGCCGCTCATCGTCGACACGCGTAACGCTTGCCGCAAGGCCGGTGTGACGGCGGGTCAGGTCTTTCATGCCTGACGGTAGGGCGTCCGCGCCTTGCTCATCGCGCCGCGCCAAACGGCGCAGCTGACCATGGCGATTTACCCGCTCGCATCGCGGCTGGCGGGCCGCTTCGGCATCGGTCCGTGGTCAATGGTTTGTTTTGCTTCCATTTGGAAGCTGTTTGATATTGACCTCGTGCGTACCCATGGGTTCGAAGCAGACAACAGTAAGGATTTGAGCGCGCCAGATTGGCTGGTTCAGGTTAGCTCAATCTCCACAACGAGTATGATCGGGTGGTAGCTCGATCGTCCGCACTGTCCGCGACCGTATGGAGTGCATCCGATGTTGTGTTGCGGCAGGGATTCCAGTTCGCCATATCGATCGTTCTTGCGCGGTTGCTGACTCCCGAAGACTTCGGCATCATCGCGATGCTTCTCCTATTCGCTGGCATTGCTGGAGCTTTTGCCAACGGTGGACTTACTTGGGCGCTGATCCAGTGCCAAGATGTAACTATTGAAGACGAATCCACGGTCTTCTGGCTCAACCTACTGGCAGGGTCACTTGTTGCGCTTCTTTTCTGGTTCTCAGGCGTATGGATCGCTGCTTTTTACGAGGTCCCCGTACTTGAGAACCTCGCTGGACTCATGGCCGTAACTGTCGTTGTAACGGCGATCGGCGGCACTCAACAGGCGCTCTTCTCCAAGGCTTTGAATTTCCGTCCTTTGCTGGTGGCCGGAGCATCGGCCGCGCTGACTTCGGGGGTGGTATCTATCTGGCTTGCTTGGCAGGGGTACGGCGTATGGGCATTGGCTGTACAGGCTCTCGTGAGTGCGATGGCAACAACAACGGTTGTGTGGTTCGCGAGTTCTTGGCGGCCTAGATTCATCTGTAGTCTTGCCTCTGCAAAACGCCTGTTCGGTTTCGGCGGTTATATGCTTCTGTCATCGTTACTGGACATCGTCTATCTGCGTTTCTACGCAATCCTTATCGGTAAGTTTTACGGTGTCAGGGAGGTTGGCTTCTACACGCGCGCTGAAACAACCTCATTGTTTCCTGCGGGCATTGTTATCGGCATTGTCGGGCGTGTTACTTTCCCCTTGTTCTCGCATGCATCGGGTGACTTGGAGCGCCTCAGGACAAGTCTGCAGTTAGCGATGCGGAGCGTCGCCCTTGTATATGCTCCGGCTATGTTCGGATTGTTGGCGGTAGCAGAACCGCTGGTTCTGGTTCTGTTTGGCAAGCAATGGCTACCCGCCGTTCCCTTCCTCCAAGTGCTTTGTCTGACGGGACTTTTTCTTCCGCTGCAAATCCTCAATCATCATGCTTTGTTGGCACTTGGTCGATCGGAACTGCACTTTCGATTGGAGGTGCTCAAGAAAGTGATGGGAATTTCTATCTTGGTCTCGGTTGCCGGATTCGGAGCGATTGCCATTGCTTGGGGTACAGTTCTGGCCAGTACGCTTTCCTATCTCGTCAATACTCACTACTCGCGCAAGTTGCTGGCCTATGGATTCGTCTCGCAATTGCGCGACATGTTGCCAGTTTTGTTTTTGTCATTTGGAATGGCAGCAATCGTGACGGTTGTTGACTATAACCAAGTTGCTTGGTCAGCGGCGACCCGTCTTTTTGTAGGAGTGGTTCTTGGTATTCTGATCTATGGCGTTGGTCTGCTATTGCTGGGTCCAAAGTGGCTTGTGGCTGTGGCAGGGTTGTTTGTGCCGCAGAGGTGGAAGAGGAATGCTTGAGCGGCGGGATCATGCTGATCTTGGTTTTGTGTAACCATGACTATTCAGTGGGGTCATGTCTGTGGGTGCGGCTTCAACCGAGCAAACGAAGACGGAATGTCGAGCGAGCCAGGTGACAACGTCAGGGTGCTGCTTCCCGAGATGGGCGCGCGGGAGTGAGAATGAACGAGGGGGAATCTGTGGACATCGATCAGCTTCCCAAGGTTTCCGTCGTCTTCGTCACTTATGACCGGCTGGTGACGCTAAGACCTACGCTGAATAGCTTCTTGGCCAACACCGACTATCCGCGACAGAAGCTTGAGTTGATTGTCACGGACGATGCCAGTCCGAGCAAAGTTCAGAACGAAATCAAGCAGATGCCTTTCGATGTCTTCTGTCTTTCACGGAAGAGGACGGGGCTGGGAGCCAATTGCAATCGCGGCATGGAAGCGGCGACTGGTGAATTTATTTTGCAATTGCAGGACGATTGGCGGTGCGTGGGGCCTGCGAGCTATTTGCGAAACGCGGTCGAAGCGCTCACCCGTTCGCCGGAGACTGGTCTTGTTCTACTGAAGCCTAATCCAAATAATTTGCCGGTGTGCCATCTGATTCAGCTGACGTGCGGAAAGCTTCAGGTCTACCAAAATCGTCCTGATGTGACGCCTGCTTCAGTGTCGGAACATGGCTATTCTGATTGGCCGCATCTGAAGCGTCGCGAGTTTGTTTTGGACATTGGTCCCTATCGCGAGAAGTGTCCAATGTGGGAGGCCGAACTTGACTACTCACGACGGGTAAATGCGCAAAACAGATGGTGTGTTGGAGATCTGCGTGATGTCGATGCATTCGAGCACATCGGCGAAGAATATTCTTACAATTGGCCGTGGAAAAAGCGTTTAGATTTTCTTTTCCGGCGGCTACCCGCGGGGGGGCGATTGCTGGCATTTTATCGTAATCGTCGCCATCGATGAAGTGCGGGCAAATATCTATTCACGAAGTTCGTGACCTGATGGGTATTAGTGTTTGTGACCCGGTGTGTTGTCCATGGCAAAGCGCTTGAGCAATTTTCTTCGTGATATCATTGGCCGGCATGTCATGGTGTCTCCTCGTCTTCGCCGATTGATGTGGCGCGTGGGGCGCTCGCTATATTGTCTCGCGCGGGGAGAGCAGCGTGTTGACGATATGCGACTGGATGGGGAACTTGATCTTCAGCATCGTGTTCATGCGGCAAGTCTCAATTCAGCTCGCTTCGTCGCCTTTGACATTGGTGCGAATCAAGGCGATTGGACGCTCGCCTTGATTGAGGCCTTCATCTCCCGCGAAGGGAACACAGACCGGCTGGAGGCACATGCCTTCGAGCCTGTGCCGGCAACCCGCGAACGCTTGACCGAAAGGGTGCGCGCGATGGTGTCAAAGAATGTCCATATCAGCCCGGTTGCCCTCTCTGACAGAACAGGCTCTTTCGACATGGCCGTGATGAGCGACACGGGCGGGACAAACTCTCTTGTCTATGACAAGGAGATGGCGCGGCAGGCGCTCGGCTTCGTTCCGGTGGAGCTTACAACGCTCGATCTCTATTGCGCCGAAGCATCCATCGATCACATTCATATCGTTAAGTGCGACACGGAGGGAAACGATCTTGCGGTGATGCGCGGTGCCGCGGGCCTGCTGGCCGAGGGTCGGATCGACGTCTTTCAATTCGAGTACAATCAGCGCTGGATCAACGCGAGAGCGTTTCTCAAGGACGTCTTTGAGCTGGTTGAGGCACTGCCATATCGGGTCGGCCGGGTGATGCCGGAATCCATCGAATTGTTCGATTCATGGCATCCGGAGCTCGAGAGATTCTATCAGTCGAATTATGTTCTTATCCGCGAACCCTCGTTGCATGTCCTCAACGCTAAGACTGGAGCGTTCGATGATTCAAACAGTTTTGCATAGACTTGAGAGTCAGCACTTGGAATTCCGACCCGGCCCTGTAGGTGAAGTATATGTCACGTAGGCCCCTCATGCTTTTCACCGGTGAGTTCTGGGCCGGCGCATCGGCGCGGGGTTTGTCCGACGGGTTCCGCGATCTTGGCTGGGCGGTACAGGAGGTCGACCAGCGCGATTTCGGTGTCAAGCGAGGCAAAAGCCCGGTGCTGCGCATAGCGTCCCGGTTGACGCGGCGCATGGCCGAAGAAGCATATCGTGCAAGGCTGCTCGAAGAATGCCGCGTGCTGAAGCCCGACATTTTCCTGACGGTCAAGGGTGTGGGGATCACCGCCGATTTTCTGCAGGAGGTGAGGCGAGCCGGCGCCAAGACGGTGATGTACTTCCCTGACTTTCATTTCGATCATCCTGGTGTTTCGGTTGAAAGCTTCGCAGGCTACGACCTTTTTGTCACCACAAAGACATTTCAATTGGATTATCTCGAGAATCTGCTGGGGCCCGAGCATGTTGCCTATGTACCGCATGGATTCTCCGGCTGCGTTCACGAGCCTGTTTATTCCAACATGCCGGAGTCCGATTTCGAGGCGGATGTTCTCCATGCCGGCAACCACTCTGCCTGGAAGCAGCGCTGGCTCGAAGGCGCGGCAGCGGCGCTGCCGGATGCTTCATTCCGTGTTGTGGGAAACAGCTGGCGTGAGAATGCGGGCGGTGGTCCGCTCGCGCGCAGCGACATGCCGGGCCCGCGCCTTGGCATCGGCTACGCCGGGGCCATCCAGGCGGCGCGGATCAACATCGCCGTGCATTTCGGCCCGACAGCATCGGGCTGGGAAGACAGGGTCTCCACGCGAACATTCGAAATCCCCGCCTGCAAGGGCTTCATGCTCCATATCGACAATGAGGAAGTGCGGGCGTTCTTCGAGCCAGGTGTCGAGATCGACGTCTTCTCAACGCCCGAGGAGCTTGCCGACAAGATCGGCTTCTATCTTGCGCGGCCTGAGCTTCGTGCGCAGATGATCGAGCGGGCCTACGCACGCTGCGTTCCGGCCTATTCATATGCCGCGCGCGCAAAACAGATCGCAGACCAGCTCGAAACCATATGAGAAGTGGGGAAAACGTGAGCGGGGCCGAAGATGAGGCAATCTCCGGCCTTTGTGCCGGCCATCAAGTCTGGAGAAGATGGAGCGAGAATTTTTGGCAGATACTATATAAGACTGAGTGTTTTGCCGATGCGGTCGGCGATGCAAGCGCGATGCCGCAAATGCTCGGATTGGATGTACTTCTAAGCGGAAGGCGCGAGAATGCGAAATTATAATTCCCGCAAACGTATCCTGGTTACAGGCGGTGCAGGCTTTCTTGGGTCCCATCTCATAGATCGATTGCTAGACCGGGGTGATGAAGTCGTTTGCGTGGACAATCTTTTTACTGGCGCAAAGAGAAATATTGAACATCTTCATTCGCATCCACGGCTGGAGTTCATGCGTCATGATGTGACCTTTCCGCTCTATATTGAAGTCGATCAGATTTACAATCTTGCCTGTCCAGCCAGCCCGATTCACTATCGGCACGATCCAGTGCAGACAACTAAGACTTCAGTACACGGAGCGATAAATATGCTTGGATTGGCCAAGAGATTGCGGGCTCGCATATTTCAGGCAAGCACAAGTGAAGTCTATGGTGATCCTGCAATTCACCCTCAGCCCGAGAGTTACTGGGGCAACGTCAATCCGATCGGGCCCCGGAGCTGTTATGATGAAGGTAAGCGCTGCGCTGAGACTTTGTTCTTTGATTATTATCGACAACATAACTTGGATATTCGTGTCGCTCGTATCTTCAATACGTATGGCCCGCGGATGCACCCCAATGATGGACGTGTTGTTTCAAACTTTATCGTTCAGGCGCTGAAGGGAGAGCCAATCACGATTTACGGCGAAGGGCAGCAAACACGTTCCTTTTGCTATGTCGATGATTTGATAGATGGAATTGTGAGGTTCGTGGATGCAGAGCCAGGCTTCGCAGGGCCTATCAATCTTGGTAACCCGAGCGAGTTTACGATCCGAGAGTTGGCGCAACAGGTTCTCGATATAGTTGGCGAAAAATCAAAGCTCGTATTTTGCCCGCTTCCCGCCGACGACCCGACGCAACGAAAACCAGACATCGCCTTGGCGCGAGAAAAGCTGGGCTGGGAGCCGCGCGTGAAGTTGGAAGAGGGGCTCAAGAAGACAGTTAGTTATTTTGAAGATTTGCTCTTGGAGGGCGAATGACTGTCGGAGACAAATATCATATCGCTGTAGTGAACTCGCACCCGATTCAATATTTTGCACCTTTATATAGACATCTAAATCGCAATTCAGATATTGATGTAACTGCTCTTTATTGTAGCGACTTCAGTTTGCGAGGCGGCAAGGACCCAGGATTTGGACAAAACGTTCAATGGAACGTGGACCTGCTGAGTGGCTACCGAAGTATATTTTTAGGCGCAAGGGCAACGAAGAGGGTGCCCGGTGGGTTTTTCTCACTCATTTGTCCAGAGGTGTGGCGCGAGGTGCGCTCCGGTCATTACGACGCAGTCTGTCTGCATGGGTATGCATATGCAGCGAATGTTCTTGCATTCTTGGCTGCAAAAAGCTGCGGCGCGTCAGTTTTTCTTCGCTCTGAGACGCATTTGAAGCTTTTGCGCTCCTCGTTCCGGCGCAGATTGCGCGATGGCTTTCTTCGGATTGCATATAAGTTTGTGGACGGATTTTTAGCCATAGGCACAGAAAATCGAGCGTACTATCAATCATTGGGCGTGCCCGACGAGAAAATTTTCGACGTGCCCTATACGGTTGATAATGATCGTTTTGTGGGCGAAGCGCGAGAAGCGATGGCGCGCCGCGAAATGCTGAGGGCGAAGTATGGGGTGACCGACGATTGGCCGGTCATCCTTTACGCCTCAAAGTTCATGCGGCGGAAAAATCCTGATTGTCTCATCAGAGCTGCCGCGCGGTTACGAGATGATGGGGTGCCGGTGTCTATTCTGATGGTTGGCACGGGTGAGATGGCTGATGAACTGCAGGCACTGGTTCATCAACTTCAATTGGATCATGTGGTCTTCACCGGCTTTGTAAATCAGGCGGAGCTGCCGGAAATCTATGTTATTTCAGACGTGTTTGTGTTGCCATCAGCCAACGAACCATGGGGACTGATTGTCAACGAAGCCATGTGTGCCGGACTGCCCATTGTCGCATCTGCCGAAATTGGCTGTGTATCTGATCTGGTCAAGGATGGCGTGAATGGCGCACATGTTGAAGCGGGTAATGTGGAATCGCTGACGAAGGCGCTGAAGCGTATTGTCTCCGATGATGCATTACGTCAACAGATGGGCAACGCCAGTATCGAGATAATAGAGAAGTGGTCTTACGCACAGTGCGAGTTGGGTTGGAGGCGTGCTCTCGAGTGCCGCGTGGGTAGGATCTGAGTTGACAGATGTTGCTAAGCCCGTGCTGTCTGTGGCCGGCTGGGACCCGTGTCGGTATCCGATGTGGCCTAAAACACCGGATGACCGGCGGTATGCATATTTATTAGGCGGTGCCCAGAGCGGGCTATAACATGTCGGAAAATGGCGGCCTCTACGCTGGCTACGAGAACTGGAAGGGCTGGGACTTGCTTTTCCGGTATACGCCGGACAAGGCGGATTACTTCGCGGGTGAAACGCGCGGACTGGCGATCGCGCAAGCCGATGTACTGGAAATCGGTTTCGGTTCCGGCGACTTCCTGCAATGGGCGATCGATCGCGGTGCGCGGGTTGCGGGGAGCGAAATCAATCCGGTTTTACTCGACGCGGCGGTCGGACGCGGAGTCGCGCTTGTCGAGCCGGAATTCGAGAAAATTGCCGATGAATATGCGGGGCGCTTCGACACGATTGCCGCTTTCGATGTCTTCGAACATTTCACGCTCGACGAGATCGTGGCGCGGCTTGGTGCGGCCGAAAAAATGTTGAAACCGGGCGGCCATCTGCTGCTGAGATTTCCCAATGCGCAAAGCCCGTTCGGTCTCGCACCGCAGCATGGCGACCCCACCCATCGCACCGCGCTTTCGCGAGGCCTCTTCGAGCAGTTGATCCAGGGCAGGAGCTTCGAGATTGTCCGCTACGGCCACCAGTTCAGGGCGAAGGGTCGGAGCTTTGGCGTCTTTCTGGCGCGGTTGGTTCGGCATCTGTTGCGCGATGCGATATCGTTGTCTCTCAACTTTGTCTATGCGACACGAATTCCCTACGACCCGGTGGCGGTGATCGTGATGCGAAAAATGGCAAAATCTTGACCGGGATCGGCGCGAAGTCCGGAGCTTTTGCAGCAGGGGCGCAGACACCCGGCAGGATTGCGGCGCGTGCGATTCGGTCGATGCGTCGCCCGACAGAACTGGCGGGGCTTGGGGGCCTCCTGGTCCTCTATGGCTTTGTTTATGTTCTCGGTGTCGCGGAACTTTACCCTGCGATGAATATTGCCGGGCCGGTCGTCCTTTGCACAATTCTCGGCTGGTCGGCCTACCGGATTGTCGAACGCAATCCCATCGCCGTTTGGGCGCCGCTTTTCTGGTTTCGGGTTGCCTGCGCTGTCTATTTCGGCTTTGGCGCGCTTGTGCCACATATCGTCAATGAGGAGACGCTTCAGCGAATATACGCGCTGCACTATTTCGACGACGCGCTCAACCTCAAGGTGAACCTCGTCTATTGCCTAGGTATTTTCTGCACGCTTGTATTCTCCTTTCTTTTTCTGGGATTGAACAGGGGCGGCGCGCAGCGTGCAGGCGCGGGCGACGCCCAGCCGGGCATCGATCGCACGCTCTTCTTTGCGCTCGTCTTCCTCCTTGTCGGCGGCGGATTGCGTTATGGCGTCACCATCCCCCACGGATTTGGACTGACCTCCTACACCTTGCCGGGTGCCATTAGCACACTCGGCAACATGTATTATGTCGGTATCTATCTCCTGATTTTTCATGCCCTCGGCAGCAATCGGCGGGTCTTGTTGATCGCCATTGCGCTTGTGGTTATCGAGATTCTCGTGTCGGTGGCGTCCTTCGCAAAAATGAACTTGATGCTGATCCTGATTTTCTCATTCCTCGGGTTCATCAGTCGTGATGTCACCAGAGGAAAGGTTTTGGCTGGAGCAGCCTTTGTTCTTTTTTCCTACTTTGCATTCCAGCCGCTGGTGGAGTACGGCCGGACCGAAACCGCTCTGAGATACGGCGCAATTTCCGGTGCGGGGCTGATCGAGCGCATGGATATCGTGCAAGGCTATTTCGGTAGCGGGAATAGTCGTGCCGCGGCGTCATCTCAGGATGGATTGATCCGGCTGAGCTATGTCAGTGTCGCGGCCTTTGCAATTGACCGCTACGATGCCGGAGTGAAGCTGGATACGTTGGGCAATGCCGCTGCCGTTCTCGTTCCCCGCCTACTTTGGCCGGGCAAGCCGATCATTACCCGTTTGGGTTCGGATTTCCATTTCATGGTGTTCAGGCAAGTGGGGTCGGCGCTGGGTATCGGCCACTTTGCCGAAGCCTACGGGAATTTTGGCTGGATCGGGATTGCTCCTTTCATGGCGGTGCTTGCCTTGATCCTGTCGGTCTTTTCCAGGGTTTCGGTGGCGATCGTCGCGCGCAAGGACTGGCTGTTTCTTCCGGTTGTTTTTCTTGGCGTCAATATGGGGTTCCGTGTAGATGGCCATTTTGTTCCCGATATTCTCGGAACGGCTTGGATGGCGGCCGTATTTGGGGCGGGCCTCTGGGTGGCGCGTCATTTGGTTCTTTCCTCTGCCCGGCGCAGAACGGCGCCGCGGCGCCACCTGATGACGACCGGCTCACGCAGGGCGTGATCGTGCACATTGTTCACTTCATGCGGCGGCCGCGGGAGAATGTCTTCAGCATCGAGCGTCTCTATGAGGATGTCCGCGACGCGATGCCGGATGATTGCCGCGTGACGGTGTGGACCTGCAACAATTTCTCCAGCGGCATCCGGCCGCGGCTCCAGGATATGTGGCGTGCGCGCCGGCACCAGGGCGATATCAACCATGTCACGGGCGATGTGCACTATCTGACGCTGCTACTCGATCCGAAGCGCACCGTGCTGACGGTGCATGATCTTGTCATGTTGGGGCGGCTGCGCGGGCCCGCGCGGTTCGCCTTCTGGCTTCTCTGGTACTGGCTGCCCGTCCGGCGCAGCCGTGCCATTGTTGCGATCACCGAAAGCACGCGCGCGGCGCTCCTCGCCAGTGTGCGCTGCGATCCGGCCAAGGTCCGCGTGATCCACAACAATGTTTCCGACGAGTTCCGGCCCGCGCCGCGCGCCTTTAACGCGATCTGTCCGCGCATCCTGCAGGTGGGTACGGCGTGGAACAAGAACCTCGACCGTGTTGCCGAGGCGCTGACAGGGCTTGCCTGCCGGCTCGTCATCATCGGCCCGCTTTCGGATGAGCAACTCGCCATCCTGCGGCGGCACGATATCGATTGGGAGAACCATGTGGGCTTGTCGCGCGCGGCGCTGGTCGCGCAATACGAGTCGGCCGACATGCTTCTTTTCGTGTCGACCTATGAAGGGTTCGGCCTGCCGATCGTCGAGGCGCATGCGGTCGGTCGCCCGGTCGTGACAAGCGACATCCTCTCGATGCCGGAGGTGGCGGGCGGTGCCGCCTGCCTGATCGACCCCTTCGATGTGGCGGGCATTCGCGCCGGCGTGCAGCGCATCATCGATGATCCAAACTACCGGGATGGTCTTGTCGCTACAGGGTTCGAAAATGTGAAGCGGTTCGGCGCCGCCCATGTCGCGGAACAATATGCGGCGCTCTACCGGGAAATCGCCACGGGCGAAATCTCAAGCATGAATGGCAAGGCGTAGGCGTATGTGCGGGATAGCCGGAGCATTCGCTTATGGGCCGGGTGCGCCGCCCGTCGACGAGGCAGCACTGCTTCTGGTGCGCGAATATATGCGTTCGCGCGGGCCCGATGGCAAGGGGCTCTGGATTTCGGATGACGGGTCGATTGGCCTGGCTCAGCGCCGACTTGCGATCATCGACCTGACCGAAGGTGGCCGGCAGCCCATGCGTGATCCGGACACCGGAAATGTCATCGTATTCAATGGCGAAATCTACAATCACCGTGCGCTCAGGAAAGAACTGGAGAGGGCGGGG
>NZ_JACIYP010000143.1 GCF_014359905.1 Hoeflea sp.
CGCTCGATCTTCTCGGAGGACTTGTCAAAGGCCTGCTTCTTGAGCTTGGCGATCTGTAAATGAAGTGCCTGGACAACCAGATCATGGGCGCGCAGCGTCGTCGTCAGCTTCGCGTTCTGGGCCTGCAACTCGGCGATCATCGCCTGGAGCAGTACCGGGTCTTGGGGAAGATGGGATGCCGCGTTGAGCATGCCCTTAGATACAGAGAAACGGCCAAAAAGTTCAGAAAAACAGATGCTTTCGCAGAAATACGTTACCCCGCGCGGGCCGGCGGCGCGCCCCAGTTCGGGCGCCTCCAGTCGATCCCTTCCCACAACATCGCGAGCTGGGCCGATGTCAGGCGCGCCGTCCCGTCAGTCGCACCAGGCCATGGGAAACGGCCTCGCTCGAGGATCTTGTAATAGAGGCAAAATCCCTGGCCATCCCAATAAAGCAGCTTCAGCCTGTCACCTCGCCGCCCCCGAAAGGCGAATACGGCACCGCTGGTTGCCTGTTGTCGCAACACGGACTGGGCAAGCATGGCGAGACCCGAAATCCCTTTGCGCATGTCAGTGACGCCGCAGGCAAGATATACCCTTACGCCGGTTCCCGGTCCGATCATGCAGCTTCCACCGACCGGATGAGGCGGGTCAGTGTCGCGCCTTCGATGCCACTATCGAAGCGAAGGCGCCGGCCTTGCGCCAGGCTCAGCTCAACAATGGCAGGCGAGACCATCCGCTCATCGAGCGCGGGCTCCGCGTTCAGCATGGGAGCGCCGATGTCGAACGGCAAAAAGGTCGGGCCAACCGGCGTCGGCAGCAATCCTCGCTTCTTGAACTGACGGCGCCAATTATAAATCTGGCTTCGCGACACATCGTAGCGCCGCGCAACGCGCGCCAACGTCTCACCGGTCACCCCCACTGCGGCGAGGATCTCCAGCTTCTCCGCGTCCGCCCATCGACGATGCCGTTCCCGGCCCAATATCTCCACCGCCGTCCCTCGCTCTCGATAAGGACGTCTATATCGACGTCCTTATCGACGTCTCTTACCCGACCAACTCACATCTTGGCAGGCGGCCTCAACCGTTCGGTTACGCTCATCACTCCAGCGACGGCGACGCTCCGGCCCCGCCAGTATCGTCATCTGTGCCATGGTCGATGCGGACGTCCTTACATGCGGCTGTAAAGTCGTCCTCTACCCTGGCCCTGCCACCAACAAGGCGGCTTCCGCCGGATGGTTACCCAACAAGGCGGCTTCCGCCGGATGGTTACGTCCTTATCGACGTCCTTATCCGACCAACTCACATCTTGGCAGGCGGCCTCAACCGTTCGGTTACGATCGTTACGGCTGTAAAGTCGTCCTCTATCCTGGCCCTGCCACCGACAAGGCGGCTTCCGCCGGATCGTTACGAAGCGTACGGCAAGCAACTCATTGCAATGAAAGCCAAACCCTCGATGAGCCGGACGGCGTGCTGCTACGATAACGCGCCCATGGAAAGCGTCTTCCACACCCTCAAGGTCGAGCTCGTCCACCAGCGGCGATGGGTAACTCGGGAGGAAGCACGACGAGACCTGTTCGCCTATATCGGAGGCTATTATAACCGGCGACGGATCCACTCCGCTCTCGGATACAGGACCCCCGGAACAGGCCGAACGACAAATGGCCTAAACCCGTGTCCACCAAAACGGGGGACCATCACCCGTAGAATCAGCAACCAGCGCCCCTGTCTACGCCTACCCGCGCACAGGTCTCATTAGAAGCGCACCGATGGTCGCTGAACGCCGGCGTGCTGCTCGAATGCATAGCCGAGCGCAATCAGCCGGGGTTCGCTAAATGCCGGCCCCAGAAAGCTTATTCCGACCGGCTGGCCGTTGGCGGTGAAGCCTGCTGGCACAGTGAGGACGGGGTAGCCGGCTTTGCCGGTCAGCTTGGCGGCCGCTCCACCGAGAGTCACCAGAGCATCGAGACGATGCTCCCCGCAAATCGCGTCGATCCCCATCTCTCGTGAAAGCACGATATCGCGCAATCGATCCGTGCGGTACGCTCGGTCGTCGATGCCGCCTGAACGATCTGCCATTTCAGCCAAGTTCTGACCATAGGCGAGGCACTGTTTTGAATGAGCCGCATTGAATTCGAGAATCTCTGTCAAGCTGTGCCGCGGCGCTGCCTCGCCCTGGCCGGCGAGGAAGCTGTTAAGTCCGACCTTGAACTCGGTTGCAAAAACCGTCGAGCGCAAGCCGAAAATCTCGGTGGCAGTCGGCACGTCGGCAGGATCGATAATGACCGCGCCGGCATCGCGCAGCATGGCGATCGCCTGCTCGTAGACGGCTGACGCAGCATCGTCCATGCCCTCGCTATAGACCCGCCGTGGAACTCCAATGCGTGCCCCTTCCAAGGCATCAACCGCGAGCCAGCGGCCATAGTCCGCCGCCCGGTAAGGGGCGGCAGCTAGTGTCAGGCTATCGGCGAGATCCGCTCCGGCAAGGACGCTCAGGGCGATCGCCACATCCGCGACGCAGCCCGCCAGCGGCCCCGGTGAATCCTGACTGATCGCCAGCGGCACCATGCCGGAGCGACTAATCAGCCCAACCGTGGGCTTGAGGCCGACCACGCTCGAAAGGCTCGCCGGCGTCTGGATCGAATTTTGAGTCTCCGATCCAATGGCCAAAGGAGTAAGTCCTGCAGCCACCGCACAAGCCGACCCCACGCTGGAGCCGCAGCCACGACCGTAGCGCTGGCCAAAAGGATGGCGCACGACCTTGCCGGCCGAGCTGAACTCTGCGGGCATTGTCCCCGAAAGGTAATCAGCGAACTCAGTGAGGTTGGTCTTGCCGAGAATGACCGCTCCAGCCGACCGCAACCGTCGAACCAGCCCCGCATCGGCTATCGGCCGAAGGTCGCTCAGCGCCAACGAACCCGCGGTGCACGCCATCCCATCCCCGGTTGCGATATTGTCTTTCAACAGCACCGGCACGCCGTGCAGGGGTCCGCGCTGGCGACCGGCCTGCCGCTCACGATCCAATCCCTCTGCGGTCGACAACGCCGCAGGGTTGATTTCGCGCACCGCATTGAGTTCCGGTCCTGACTGGTTGAGCAGCTCGATGCGATCAAGAAAGTGTTGCGTAAGCTCGACCGCGCTGATCCGCTGGTGCATCAGTGCATCGGCCATTTCACTGATCGTCCGCCGGTGCCACATCGGCTATGGCACCCGAGCGAAGACGAATCGTCTGCCTTCGCGTGCGGATTGGCGGATGGCATCGAGGACCTCGGCCGCAGCAACGCCTGCTTCTCCAGGAACCGGCGGCTCCTGATCCTGGCGAATGGCATCGCTGAACCCGGCCAACTCGAGTTGATAGGGGTTGGCCCCGCCCCGCATCTGTTCCGTTGAAAGCTGGCCGTCCTTATCGCTCAGCAGCCGCCCTTCCACGCCAACGCCTATGGTATTCTCGGCAATGATGCTTGAATTCTCCCCATAAAAGGCAAGCTCGGTCCGAGGGGCACTTACAGCAGTTGCGCAGGTCATGGACACCATTGCGCCGCTTTGGAAGCGAAGGACCGCCGAGCAGATGTCCTCGGTTTCATAGCCGTATGCGCCGTTGTCCATCTGAGCCTGCACCTCTGCCACTGGGCCGAGAATCCACAGCAGCAGATCGACGAGGTGGGTTCCCAGATCCGCAGTGGCCCAGCCGCCCCCCGCACTCGCGAGATGGCGCCGCCACTCCGAGGGCGGGAACGGATAGCGAAAGCAGGCCTGCACGTGGCCGTAAGCGATCCTACCAAGCTCACCTTGGGCCACGCGGCGCTGAACCTCGCGGTGGATCGGATTGAATCGCATTTGATAACCGACCCCGAGCTTGACGCCGGCTCGGTTGCAGGCGACCATCAGGCGCTCCGCCTCGGCTGCGGTAGGCGCCAGCGGCTTGTCGCACAGAACATGCTTGCCGGCTGCTGCGCATGCCAGCACATCCTCGACGTGGCGGTGATTGGGCGTGGCCACGAACACTGCGTCTAGCTCCGGATCGGCCAGAAACTGCTGCACGCTCGCATAGGGCCTAGCCCCAAACGGGGCGCAGAATTGGGCGGCTCGCTCCTCGTCTCTGCTGCAAGCACTATGCAGGACAGCGCCCGACACGCTGGCGAGTGTGGGCGCGATCACGTCTCTGGTAATCCAACCGCAGCCGAGAATGCCCCAGCGCACCTGCTTGGCAGGGTTCATATTAATGGCCTCCTTTGTCCGTTAACCCGAAGGCCGGCATGACTTGCTTGGCGAACAGCCCCCTGCATCCGGTATGCCTCCTACGGTCGTGTCGCGAATTTGGTGAAATTCCCTGGCGGTGCGCTCCGGGCATATGGAGTTGCTTGCGATCAGGCGGCGATGTCAAGGGCAATCGGCTCGAGGGGCTGAGACTCGATGGGCCGAGACAGGGTCTCCCGGCCATCGACCTTGCGCATCTGGATCTGGCCGGAGGTCAGCAGGGCCAGAGCAGCAGCGACGGCACGGTCTGCGTCTTGATGCGTCGGCCAAATTCCTCCTTCTCCTCGAACGGCGCCTCGATCGCAGCGCGGACCGTCAGGCGCAGCGGATCCTCAATCGGATCGTAGCCGCGCCCCGCTTCCAGTAGCGCCGGCGTGCCGGTGTCTGTAATCTCATTCATGGCGTGATCTCCCTCGCGGTGCCAGCCGCCTGTGGGGTGGGTTTCAAGTCACCCGGAGATTACGCCACCTTCACGACACGCCCCCCTCCCCCTTTTCGCCTATAGTGTATTGGCAAGAATTGCTCACCCGTCGCTCCTTAGATTGCTTCGCGAGCCTAGTGATTCAATTGAGACGAAGGAGTCCAATGTCAGCCGGGCGCGCCGCCGAGCCATATTTCTCTATAACAACCATTACATAGTGTATCAGGCCCATATTGTCGAGATCGGAACGTCGGATTCGATCCGCTAGAGCAATGGCAGTTCAGAGAAGAGTCCAAATAGCCTCCGTAATCCAAAGCCGTTTTGGGTGTTCAATGAAACCCACGCTTTGATGCATAGCACTGATCACTTTCCGACTGGCAATAGCCACCGCATCCTTTGGCATTGCCGACATCGGATCTTAGAGGCCGTTTCGAAAGTCGGCGCGCGGACCACTTTGTCGCGGTGGATCTCGGAAAACAAGCATTTTCCGAAGGCCAAAGGCGGTGCGTGCCGGTGCTACAAGCCAAATCCGCGCCTCACGACGAGTTTCGAAACTGACTCTTAGGTATTGGCGAGCCTCGCGTAGAGCTCGCCGTTGAAGTTCTTCAGATTGCCATGTTCCGCGATGAAGCGCTCCTCCTCGAAACTGTAGGGGACTCGTGGATCACCCCGGTACAACTCCACGTGAGGAGCAACTTCGGCAAGAGAAAGAAGAAGGTTGAGCAACTTCTGCTCGGGCGGTGGCGTAGCCTGTAGAGGAAAGTCATTAAGATAGGCGACGATCGGCTCAAGATCACCAGCCAAGTTATTGTAGAACTCCTTGAGCTCTTCGGTGCTGCTTGACCGCCTAACTCTTTCTCGCTCGACCTGCGTTTCCAATGCCCACTTGTCAACCCATGATTCTAAACCAGCAAATCGCTCGGGAAGCAAACGTTCAATCATAATGAGTCCTTTTTCATCCCGCCGGTGGGTTCAAGCGTTTACGTACTCGTCGACGACCTTGTAGCAGTGGCGGATCAGGACTTCCTCGTCCTGTAGGTGCATAGCTTTTTTCGCTCCGGATTTCAGGGCAGCGTGAGTGGCTTCCATCGTCGCCGTGTCCTCAAGCCAGGCATTGCGCTGAAGCAGTTGACCATGCTCTTGGCTGAACCGCTCTCCGGCGTTGCGGGGCGGCCGGAAATATTGGATGCCCTCCCAGCGCGTCTGATCCACCGAAATAGGCTCGAATTGGTGGGTGAAGTACAGGCCATCCATGATATGCACGAGGAAGTTCGGAAACAGTACTGCAAGCTCGAACGCGAATGACGGGTTGCGATTTGGATTGACCATCGGCGGCAGTTCGGTTCGCTCACCGCGCTTCGCGATGGACGACGTGGCAAGCCGATGAGCAAGCGCCGAGACGGGGGTCGGCTCGCCCTGATCGGTCATGTGGACCGCGCCGCTGTGATGAGGTCCGATCATTGTGACGTCCCACAGTTTGCTGGCGAACCCCTTGGGAAAGGACCCCGCGTGGATGGTAGTGACGTGGTATGCTTCCGAAAAGGCGTCTTGAGCTACTTTCCAATTGCAGTTCAGAATGGTGTTGTAGCTGTACGTTGCTGTCATTTCGCCATAGGGGAAGCCACTCAGACGATCGCCGGCCTCACCAAGATAATCGGCGAGGGACGTCTCAGGATTTGGATCGAGATGGGCGAAGACAAATCCTTCCCACACCTCCACGGCAACCGGAGTAAGGCCGTTCTCACATCGCTTGAACGTGTCGTAGAATTCTTCCTCTTCCGGAACATCGATCAGGTGCCCTTCCAGGTCATAGGTCCAACCATGGAAATGGCAGAAGAAGTGGCGGCCCCGTCCATATGGCTGGTCGCCCCACACGACGGCATTGCCGCGGTGTGAGCAGACATTGTGAAACCCGCGAATCTGGCCATCGTTGCCGCGCACGAGAAGAATCGAGGTGTCCCAGATCGGCATGGGCTTAAGCTTCCATGATCCAGGTCCGGGAAACTCTTCCACTCTGCCGAGCTTTTGCCACACGCGCTTGAAGATCTTTTCCTTCTCTTTGCCGAAATACTCGGGCGAAACGCAAGGTTCTACCGAAATCGGTCCAGTGCCGAGTTCAGGAAACTTCCGGGCCCAATTATGCTCAGCTGCTAATTTCATGTGAGTTCTCCTTGAGTAGCAAAGTTGGTCGGATCAAGAAATCGCCTACGCTTGTCCGAACGCCGAGCTCGGCAAAACAAGACCGTCGATGATTGCGCGCGGAAGGCGCCGCCGCAACTGGGCTAGCGCGGCTCCACTGCAGGACCTTGCCGGTTGTCCACGATAGCAGCCTTTCGGTTGCGCTCAAGTCCCGGCAGCATTCAGCCCAAGAAAGTGCGCTTGCCGGATCAGCGGATAGGGACATGCAGCCGCAATCCCCAAGTTCTCGGATCCGAATAGCTGATCTGGGCGCAGCCGCATAGGGTAGAAATGTCTACTACGGAGGTTTCGTAACGATCGTCGAGTATGTTCCTGACGAATCCGGTCAGGCTTATTCCGCTCGTCGCATCCGTCCAGCTCAGGGAGCCATTCAGCTGACCATAAGCGTCGAGCTCCTCCGCCTGAAAGTTCCGAAGGTTGGCTGAGCTCTTCCCGCGATAGCTGCCGTCAAGCTGCAGTGCAAAATCACCGTTGAGCACCGGCGTCGGCAGCCGATAACGGACGAAGCCGGCGATCGAATACTTCGGAGTATAGGCCGGGCGGACGTCCCTACGCACACCCTCGGCCACCGCGACGTCCTTGACCTTTGCGTTTAGGTAGCTCGCGTTGAGCGCAAGATCAATGTTGGGCGTTGGCCTTGCCGCGACTTCGACCTCGCCTCCATAATAACGCGCGTCTGCATTCGCGATGTTTCCGCCAACGCCAGTGAACTGATACGCTTGGTAGTCATTATAATCATAGTAGAATACCGATGAGTTGAGCCGCAGCCGGCCTTCCGCGAGGTCGAACTTTCCTCCGCCTTCGTAGGAAATCAGCGTTTCGTCATCGTAGGGTATATCTTCCGGCGCAAGCGGCGGAGAGAAGTCATTGAGCTTCGCATTGAAGCCACCAGCCTTCACGCCTCGGCTGACGCCGACATAGAGCAGAGCGTCACTATTCGGCCGGTATTCGACCTGCGCCTTGCCCATCCACAGAGTCTTGTCGAGTTCTCCGGTGAATGGCGGATAAGCTCCGAGCGGATTCGTGACGGGATCGTAGGTGGGGACTGGCAGGGCGTTTTCTAACGGATCAACGCGCGCTGGATTGTCATTGCGGAGTATAGGGTTTCGGTATGAATAATCCTTGTTCTCACGGACGAGGCGACCGCCGAGGACCAATGTAACCGTGTCAGCAACCCCCCAATCGACCTGGCCGAACGCCGAATAGCTGTTGGTGCGGATATCGGCGAAGGCTGGCGAATCCCACGGGAGACCAGGTACACCGGTAACCAGCGGACCGAACATGGCCGTAATCGGGCTCTCCTCCGGCCAAGACAGTCCATTAACGGTGTCGGCGTCGATCTTCAGATAGAATACTCCGGCGGTCCATTGCAGTCGATCGCTGGAGCCACTGAGGCGAAGTTCTTGACTTACTGATTTGTGGTCGGCCTGAATATCGACCACGGTCCATGGAACCGGGGTGCCGTCGTCGAGAGTCAGAACCTGAGAATACTCCATGTACGCGCCCTGAGCCACCAGCGTTGCAAAGTCGAACTCATGTGTGAACCGATAGAAGCCGCCGGTAATTTCGTGGCGGTTGCTTTCGCTTGGAGAATGATCGTGGGAAACGGCTCGCCTCCGCCCTTCGTTGCTCGGGTCCAATCCGCCAAGCAGATCGCCATACTGGTCCGGACGAACGGCGTCCTCGACTGGGAAGGCGCCTGGCGGGAAGCCGGGAGCGCCCACTGGAACCTCGAAATCAACGAGAGCCAGCGGCAGGCATTGGCCCGTCTCGGCGGACACTGCCTCGCAACGGTTTGGGTTGTTTCGGGGATGGAGGCTGTCCACATGACGACCGCTGCTGTCGAGCACGGCTGCGCTGCCGAGGAACTGGAAGTCGCCGGGGGAACGCTTTTCACGCGACAAAACGCCGCTGAGCATAAGCTCGCTCGGACCGTTTCGCCAAAGCAACTTGGCGCGAACCGCTGTCTGCCCAAGATCCCGCAGGTCGTCGACATCGCTGGTCGGCCCCATCGGCACGCCTGTGACCGGATTGGTAATCTGCCCAACCGGAAAAATATTCTTAATGAACGCGTCGCGCGCTTCCCGAAGGACGGCCACTCGCCCGGAAAAGTTGCCCCCCAGCGGACCGCCGATCGCCCCTTCGAGACGAACGTGATTAAACCTGCCATAGGTGACATCCGCAAAGCCGTCCAGGTAGTCGGTCGGATCGTTCGTGATGTAGTGGACCAGTCCGCCCGTTGCATTTCGGCCAAACAGCGTACCCTGAGGGCCGCGCAGGACCTCGACACGGTCCATGTCGAACATTCCGAAGTTCTGCGCATTGGTTGAAGCGAGATAGACATCGTCCACGTAGACCGCGTTAGGCGACTCGGTGTGCCGGGCGAAATCGGCCTGCGCCACTCCACGAACGGCGAATTGGACATATTGCCCACCCGAGGTGCTCGATAGCGAAACGCCTGGGGTCATGTTGGCGATCTCGGTGCTTGCCGCTAAGCCGAGATCACGCAGTCGCTCTTCGCCGAATGCAGAAACCGAGATGCCGATGTCCTGTATCGATTCACTGCGCCGCTGCGCCGTCACGACAATATCGGCCACCCCAGTGTTTTCCGGCTGATCCGGTGCCACTTCAGTCAGCGCATCAGTCTCGGGTGCCTGAGCCATCGCTGGCTGAGTGAGTCCCGCTGCAATTCCGGTGGCGATCAGCCATACCGATTTTCTTTTCAAGCTACCCATGTTGTCCCCTTTTGCGTTCCCTGTGTTTTTACCCCTCCATTGTTTTTTCGTTCTTCTAAACTAGCTTGTTAGCCTTAAGTAGTGGGCGAAAGCCCGCGCCATGTCTCCTGCTCCCCGTGGGCGGCGATCATGCGCTCCTCGGCAAATGCGTGTGGGACCGCCGGATTGCCTCCGTACAGTTCGACGTTCGGCGCTACTTCGGCCAACGCCAGCGCAATGTTGAACAACGAGCGACATTGCGGGGGCAGATATTCGAGCTCGAAGCGACTGAGCAGGGCCACGATCTCCGCCATTCTCGGCAGGACGGCGTGATAAAAGGCGCCAAGATCCTCGGGACTCGCAATGCGGCGTTTCGCCTGGCGCAGGTCGGGGGTCGCCAGGCACCAGTCGGCGACGGCCGCCAATTCTTCAAACCCGGGAGGAAAACTGACTGCTTCAACGGTGCGGTCAGACATCGGCCCGACAGACGTCGCCTGCCATTCTGCGGGTTTATCCATGGACGAACTGCTCCACCACATAGGCACCGTGGCGCACCAAGATTTCGTCGTCCTGTAGATTCATGACCGGCTTGGCACCAGATGCCATTGCCCGCTGAGTGGCTTCCATGGTCGCGGTATCCTCGAGCCATGCATTGCGCTGCAGAATCATCGCGTGTTCCAGTGCCCATCTCTGGGCGTAGTTCTTCGGCGGCGCGACATAGTAGCGCCCTTCCCAAAGAGTCTTGTCATGGGCCAGCGGCCAGAACTGGTGGGTGAACCAGATGCCTTCCGAGACATGGATCAGCGTGTTTGGAAACAGCACACTGAGCTCAAACGCAAAATCGGCGCGGCGATCAGGATTGATGGTGGGCGGAAGCATCGATTCGCCACGCTGGGCGACCAGCGATCCGGCCGCTAGGCTGTTCGCCAAAGTGGCCACTGGCGTCGGGTTGGCGCCAAGAGTCAGGCACACCGCACAGCTGCGGTGCGGACCCATCAGCTTGACGTGCTCGATACCGTTCGAAAACACGTTGGGGAACGACCCCGCGTGAATGGTATCGACGTGATAAGCCTCGGCGAAGGCATCGTGCGCGACCTTCCAGTTGCAGTCCAGATAGGTGTGATATTTGAACTGGTAGGACAATTGTCCGAATGGAAACCCAGTGAAGTGTTCGCCATAGTCGCCCAAGTACTCAGCTAGGCTGGATTCGGGCTCGTCCGCGACATTGACGAAGAGGAATCCTTCCCAAGTCCCGGTGTGGATCGGCGCCAGTCCATTTTCCTGCTTGCGGAAGCAAGAGTAAAAGCGGTCTTCCTGGGGGACGTCTAGAAGCTCCCCGGAGGCCCCGTACACCCAACCGTGGAATCGGCAAGTGAGGACCGCCGCCTTGCTGGACCCGAACGTCTCCTCGTCTGTTTCGGTCACCACCGTGTTGCCGCGATGGGCGCAGACATTATGAAAACCGCGAATGGAGCCGTCCTTGCCGCGGATGATGATCACCGATGTCTCGGCCGCAGAGAGCCGTTTGACCTTGTAGTCACCGGGATTGGGAATCTCCTCCACGCGTCCGACGCATAGCCAGACGCTTCTGAAGATCTTCTCCCGCTCCCGCTGGTACCAATCGGCCGAGACGTAGGGCTCGACCGACACCGGGCCGTCGCCAAGCTCGGGATAGCGGCTGAGCCAGCGGTGCTGAATGGCCATGGTGTGGGTTCCA
>NZ_JACIYP010000144.1 GCF_014359905.1 Hoeflea sp.
GGTCGTGCCAGTCGGCGGGGTTATTGCTGGCGATGGCGGTTTGCAGGGCGCAGACGGCGCGGCCGTAATTCTTGGCCGTGCCCCGGGCCAGAAGCGCGATCGTTCTGGACTTGCCCTTGGGCAGCCGCAGCGCGGCGAGTGCCTCGATGCCGTCCTCGCAAGAGCCGATGGCGGCCTCGATCTTGGCCCCAAGATCGGTTTCCGCCTTGGTGATGCGCTCAAGCCGCTTGGCCAGCCGGTCGCGGACGGCGCCGAGCGCTGCCTGCTTGTCCGGCTCCCGCTCGCGGTCGATGAGATGGTCCAGCGTCTCGACCAGCGCCGTGGCGTCGCGCACGGTCGACAGGCTGTTGGCCATGTCGCGGATCCGGGCGTTTTCCGCCTCGTAGAAGTCGAGGCTCGCGTCCCGCACCAGCCGGAACAGGCCGCGCAGTTTCTTGAAGCGCTTGCGTGCGTCATGGATCGCCTGGTAGCGGCCATCGGGCTGGTCGCGCAGGATCTCCATGGCGCGCTCATACTGGCGCTCGGCAATGCGAACGACCTCGGTCGTCAGGTCCTCTCCGGGGCGGATGCGGTAACTCACAGGTGGATCCCTTCCGGCCAGCCTTCGGTCGCCAGCGCCGCATTGGTCCAGGCCGGATCGCCGGTGACCTCGCGGCCCAGCCATGAGGGCAGGGCCGGGGTCTCGTCCTCGGCGCCCATTTCCACCTCGGCCATCACCAGCCCCGCAAGCGCACCTTCAAACACATCGACCTCCCAGACATAGCCGTCTGACTTGATGATATGGCGGGTCTTCTCGATCACCCGGCCGCGGCTCGCCTCCACCATGGTGCGTGCGTCGTCAAGCGGCACGGGATACTCGAATTCATCCCGGGTCATCTCCGACACGCCGAGCTTGACCGTGAGCCAGGCCTCCTCGCCGTCCAGAATGCGTACCCGCGCGGAGGTCTCGCCGTCAATCGCCAGATAGGCCTGCAGCAGCGTGCGCGAGGATTGCGCCGCATCGCGCCAGGCGTTGCCGGCAACCAAGAATTTGCGTTCGATTTCCTTTGCCATGGGGCCATTGTTGACCAAAAGCGGTGTCACATGCAATCGCGGGCCTGACGTCAGCGGAACATCGGCGGCCGCGCATCGACCCAGATGCCATCTGCCTTGCCCGACTCCGCCACGGCAAAGACGGCGGCCATGGAGCGCAGCCCGTCCTCGGCGCGGGGGTAGAGATTGGCGGCGGGGTCCATTGGCCGCCCGTCCTTCCCGGCGCGGATGGCTTCCGCCAGGTCCTTGTAGATATTGGCGAACGCCAGCGGCATGCCCTCGGCATGGCCGATGGTCACGCGGCTGGTGCGGTCGGCCTCGGGCGAGAGACCGGCTTCGCCGCGTTCGATGGTCTGCAAGCGCCCGCCGAGCGGCATCCAGTAAAGCTGGTTGGGCTGCTCCTGCGCCCATCTGAGCCCGCCCTTTTCGCCGAACACCTGCAGCGTCAGCCCGTGCTGGCGGCCGATGGCGATCGACGAGGTCCAGAGCCGTCCCACCGCGCCGGGTTCTTCACCCTTGGCCATGCGGAAATTGACCATGGCGTCGTCTTCCAGCACCCGGCTCGGGATGCAGGACACCGTGTCGGCGGAAAGCCGTGTCACCTCCTGGCCGGTGACGAAGCTTGCCATGTGCAGCGCGTGGATGCCGCAATCGGCGAACTGCGCCGAGACGCCGGCCTGTGCCGGGTCGTAGCGCCAGCGCACCCGCGGATTGTCGGCGTCGGCCGCATCGGCATGGTGACCATGGGCGAACTCGGCCTTGACCAGCCTTATGGCGCCCAGATCGCCGCGCGCCACCATCGCCTTCATGTGGCGCACTAGCGAATAGCCGGTGTAGCCGTAATTGACGGCGCAGATCCGGCCCGTCGCGCGGGCGGTGCGGACGATGTCCTCGCCCTGTTCGACCGTCATGGTCATCGGCTTTTCGCACAGCACGTGAAAGCCCGCCTCGAGGAACGCCTTGGTGATCTCGTAGTGGGTGGCGTTCGGCGTGGCGACGGTCACCAGATCTATGCGGTCGGCGCGGGCGCTTTCGCCGTCGAGCATCTCGCGCCAGTCGCCATAGGCGCGGGCCGGGTCCAGCCCCAGCCGCTGGCCATAGGCGCGGCCCGCGTCCGGGCGGTGGTCGAGCGCGCCGGCCGCAAAGTCGAATTCGCCGTCAAGCCCGGCGCCCAAGCGGTGCGCCGGCCCGATCTGGCTGCCTTCGCCGCCGCCGATCATGCCCCATCTGAGCTTTGTCATGGTATGCTCCCCCTCAGTGTGAAACAGCGTCGGATCAGAAACCACGACGCACGATGTTATTGCCAACCCGGTCCTTGCTTCAGTCTCAATCCGGTCTCCGCCTCCCGCCCTCCGTCACCCCGGCCCCGAGCCGGGGTCCAGCGGCGAGCGTCCGCGCGCCGGAAAACTCCTTCAGCCCAAAGACTTGGGCTCGCTGTAAGCCGGATCAGGTTCGGCATGACGGAAACCAACATCCAGCCTCCGCTCAAAATCCTATTGACTTGAGATATTGGCGATTGGCGGTGGCGTCGCCCAGCGTGTCGGGGTCGAGGAGCGGGTCGCAGTCCTGCTCCACCGTGCACCAGCCCTGGAAACCGTGATCGAGAAGGATCTGCCGCACCGCGGGAAAATCGACGTCGCCCTGGCCGAGATTGCAGAAGATGCCCTGGCCGCAAGCGTCGTAGAACCCGGTGCGGCTGGCGATCGCTGCCGCTTTCACCTTCGGGTCGATGTCCTTGAAATGCATGTAGGAAATGCGGTCGATATGGCGCTGCATGAAACTCACCGGGTCGAACCCCGCATAGGAGTGGTGGCCGGTGTCGAAGCAGATCTTCAGGATCTTCTCGTCGACCTCGTCGAGCAGCCTCTCAAGCTCCGGCTCGAAATCGATGAAGCCTGCGGCATGGGCATGAATGCCCACCGTCAGCCCGTATTCCTCCGCGCCGAGCCTTGCCACCGTGGCGATGCGGTCGCGGAAGGCGGTCCATTCGGCCTGGTCCATCTGCTCGGCTTCACTGGCGCGGCCGGCGGTCGGCGCGCGGCGCGGCGAGATCGAATCGATCAGCACCAGATGCTCGGCGCCGTGGGCAACCAGCGCCTTGCAGGTGCGGACCGCGCCATCCATCACGTCGTCCCATTGCGCCGGATCGTGGAAGGCGCGGAACACCACGCCGCCGATCAGCGCGAGCCCGTGTTCATCGAGCGCCTCGGCGAGGATCGCCGGGTCTTCCGGCATGAAGCCGACCGGTCCGAGCTCGATGCCGGTGTAGCCGGCTTCCGCGCATTCTTTGAGGACCGTGCGCCAGGCCGGGTTGCGCGGATCGTTCGGGAATTCCACACCCCAGGAGCAGGGCGCGTTGCCAATCTGGATCGTCATTCAAGTTACCCTTGTGCCTGCTAAGTTACTGTTGTCCGGCTGCGCCGATGGTTTGCCATGATTTGGTTTCGGACGAGGCAAAGGCCGCCGCCACGATCTCGTTGACCGCGTGGCCGTCGCGGAAGGTCGGCCAGATCGCCTCGCCGGTCTCGATCGCGCGCAAGAAGTCCCGCGCCTCGACAATGATCTGGTCCTGGTATCCGGTGCCGTGTCCCGGTCCCTGGCAGAAGGCGAGGTAATCCGGATGCGCCGGGCCGGTCAGGATCTTGCGGAAACCGCGCACCGCTTCCGGCTCGTCCATGAGATAGAGCCAGAGCGCGTTCTGGTCTTCCTGGTCAAAGCGGATCGCGCCCTTCGTGCCGGTGATCTCGTAGGCGTAGCCCATCTTCCGACCGGTGGCGATGCGGCTAAAATGCATGCTGCCCATCGCACCGCCTGCGAAGCGGCACATCATCTGGCCCTGGTCATCATTGCCGACCTTTCCGCCGGGCCGCGTCGCATGCACGGTCTCGATCTCGGCAATCAGCGCGTGGATCGGACCGACAAGCGCCAGCGCCGCATTGATCATGTGCGGGGCGAGGTCGCCCATCGTGCCGTTGGCGCGGCCGTCGGTGCGCCAGTTGGCCGGTGTCTGCGGGTCGGCGAGGAAATCCTCCGTGTGTTCGCCGCGAAACCAGGTGATCGCACCGATGGCGCCATCGGCAATGAGCTTGCGGGCGTACTGGCTCGCCGGCGTGCGGATATAGTTGAAGCCCACCATGTTGGCCGCGCCGCTTTTTTGGGCTGCCTCCACCATGGCGCGGCTGTCGTCGAGCGAGGCCCCCATCGGCTTTTCGCACAGCACCGGCTTGCCGCGCGCGAAGGCGGCTTCGGCGATGGCGCGGTGGGTGGATTGCGGCGAGGCGATGACAATGGCCTCGACTTTTGGGTCAGCGACCAGCTCCTGCCAGTCAGCCGCCGCGCGATGGAAACCGTAAGCGGCGCGATAGCGTTCGGCGGAGTCGGGCGAGGCGGCCGAGACCATTTCCAGCCGCGGCCGCAGCCCGGTGTCGAACACCGCACCGACAGCCGCCATCGCCACCGCATGGGCCTTGCCCATGTAGCCGCCACCGACGATCCCGATGCCGATCTCTGCCATATCAGTCCCTGTCTTGAAATTCAGTTTGCAACCGGTTGCAAAATAAGTATCCTCGGAATCGGAGTTTCGCAAGCGGCATTTTGACGCCCGGAAAAATCGGGATCGGTCGGCCGCGGGCCAAGGGAGGATACAGCGCTCATGAGTGTGGAGACCGTTCGCTTGACGGTGGGGCAAGCCATTGTCCGCTATCTCGCCAATCAGTTCATCTCCATTGACGGCGTGGAGATGCGCCTGTGCGGCGGCGGCTTCGGCATCTTCGGCCATGGCAATGTCACCTGCCTGGGCGAGGCGCTGTACGAGCATCGCGACGTGCTGCCGCTCTACCGCGGCCAGAACGAGCAGAGCATGGGCTTCGCCGCCGCAGGCTATGCCAAGCAGTGGCTCAGGCAGCGCTTCATGATCTGCACCGCGTCCGCCGGGCCGGGAACGGCCAACCTGCTGACGGCGGCGGCGCTGGCGCATGCCAACCGCCTGCCGATGCTGATGCTGTGCGGCGACATCTTTTTGACGAGGCTGCCCGACCCGGTGCTCCAGCAGCTCGAGCATTACGGCAATCCGGCGATGGGGCTGAACGACGCCTTCAAGCCGGTGAGCCGCTACTGGGACCGGATCACCCATCCCGCGCAGGTCATCCAGACGCTGCCCGCGGCGATCGCAACGATGCTCGATCCGGCCGATTGCGGCCCGGCCTTCATCGGCCTGCCGCAGGACGTGCAGGGCTGGGCCTATGACTATCCGGCGGAGCTGTTCGACAAGAAGGTGCACCGCATCCGCCGCCAGGCGCCCGATGACCGTGAGATCGCCGACGCGGCCGAGCTGATCAAGACCGCCGCCTGTCCGGTGATCATCGCCGGCGGCGGCGTGCAATATTCCCGCGCGGTCAAGGAACTCACCGACTTCGCCGAATCCCGCCAGATCCCGGTGATCGAGACCATCGCCGGACGCGCCAATCTCGTGCACGACCACCCGCTCAACATCGGCCCGGTCGGCGTCACCGGCTCGGACAGCGCCAACACGATCGCCGCCAAGGCCGATGTCATCATCGCCGTCGGCACGCGGCTGCAGGACTTCACCACCGGCTCCTGGACCGCCTTCGACAAGAGCGCGAAGATCATCTCGATCAACGCCGCCCGGCACGACGCGTCCAAGCATATGTCGCTGCCGGTGGTGGGCGACGCGAAGCTCGGGATCAGGGCGCTGGATGCGGCGCTGGGGCGCTACCACGCGCCCACCGGCTGGACCACGCTGGCCCAGGCCGAGCGGCAGGACTGGGACAGATATGTCGAGGCCAATGTCGCCCATGGCAACCGGCCCAATTCCTATGCCCAGGCCATCGGCGTGGTCAACGCGCTGTGCGACAGCCGCGACCGCGTGGTCACCGCCTCGGGCGGCCTGCCCGCCGAAGTCACCGCCAACTGGCGCACGCTCGACATCGGCACGGTCGACGTCGAGTTCGGCTTCTCCTGCATGGGCTACGAGATCGCCGGCGGCTGGGGCGCGCGGATTGCGCAAATGGAGCGCGAACCCGAGAGCGACACCATCGTGCTGGTCGGTGACGGCGCCTATCTGCTGATGAATTCCGACATCTATTCCTCGGTGCTCACCGACAAGAAGCTGATTGTGCTGGTGCTCGACAATGGCGGGTTCGCGGTCATCAACAAGCTGCAGACCAACACCGGCAACGAGAGCTTCAACAATCTGATCGCCGATTGCCCGACGGTGGCCGAGCCCTTCGCGGTCGATTTCGAGGCCCATGCGGCGTCGATGGGCGCGATTGCCGAGACCGTGGCCAATCCGGCGGAACTGGCGGAGGCCTTCAAGCGCGCCAAGGCGAGCCAAAAGACCCACGTCATCGTCATGAAGGTCGACGCCCATGAGGGCTGGACCCTGCAGGGCCACACCTGGTGGGAGGTGGGTACGCCCGAGGTGAGCGGCAGCGCCAGGGTGAGGGCCGCGCACGCGGAGCAGGAATCCGCCCGCGCCCGCCAGCGCAAGGGGGTGTGAGATGAAACGCTTCACGGCGGAAACCGCCGACCCCGACACGATCGTCGCCGAATTGCTCCATGGCGGCGGCGCGGTGGCGATCTCCGGCCTGTTTTCGCCCGATGACATTGCCGAGGCCCGCGCCATCGTCATGGCCCATTCGGAGACCGAGAGCCAGAAGGTCACGCATTTCCAGGGCGCGGCCGAACAGGACGGCAAGATCGCCCTGCAGCGCCGGGTCTGGAACCTGCTTGCCAAGGGCGAGGTGTTTTCGCGCATGGCGGCGCATCCGGCGCTGATGGACATCCTGCGCAAGTTCCTCGGCACCGAATTCATCATGGGCTCGATCGCCGCCAACCGCATCCTGCCGGGCGGGCCGGGGCAGGAGCCGCATGTCGACTATCCCTACTGGGATTTCCACAGGCCCGAGACCCATCCGACAGGCTTCAACGGCTCGTTCCCGATGAATGCCCAGGTCTCGGTGATCCTCGATCCGTTCACCGAGGAAAGCGGTGCCACGGCTTACGTGCCAGGCAGCCAGAAGGAGCTGCGCTATCCCACGAAGGAAGACCGGTTCTACGAGCGCTGCGCGCGGATGCTGGGTGAGCCCGGCGACGTTGCGCTGTTTTACGGCGTGACCTGGCACTGCGCCATGCCCAACCGCTCGGAGCACGACCGCAGCGCGATCCTGATCCAGTACCTGCCCAAATGGGTCAAGCCGATGGAGGACATGCCCGCGGCCCTGCCGCAAGCCTTCATCGACCAGGCAAGCCCCGACATGCGCCAGCTCCTGGGGCTCAACTATCCCTATCCCGAAGTGCTCGACGCTGCGCGCGCGGGCAATGCCGAGGGGCGGGCATGAGGCTTCTCGAGGGCATAAGAGCGCGGAACTTCCTGGTGATCGGCCGGGTCGGCATGGATCTCTCCCCCGATCCGCCGGGCACCCGCACCCGCGACGCCACCTCGATGATGGTGGCGATGGGCGGCTCGAGCGCCAACATCGCAGCCGGCCTGGTCAAGCTCGGCTGCAGGGCGGCGCTGGTCACCAAGGTCTCGGATGACGCGGTCGGCTGGTATTGCCTGGGCCAGCTCGACCGTTACGGCATCGACCGCACCCATGTGCAGGCGATCGGGGGCGAATGCCGCACGTCGCTCGCCATCTACGAAACCCGGGTCGATGAGCACCAGAGCGTCATCTACCGCAACAACGCCGCCGATTTTCAGCTGGGCATCGCCGACGTCGAGGCGATCGACTATGCGCGCCACGGCGCGCTGATCACGGCCGGCACGGTGTTTGCCGCCGAGCCCTCGCGCTCCGCCGCCTTCCGGGCGTTCGAGCTGGCGCGCGCCGCCGGGCTTCCGGTCATCTTCGATATCGACTACCGGCCCTATTCCTGGCCATCGGCGGAGATTGCCGCGGATGTGCTGTCGCGGGCCGGGGCGATGGCCGATCTCATCGTCGGCAATGACGAGGAATTTGGCTTCATGGCCGGCGGCCTCGACAAGGGGCTCGCAAAGGCCCGCGCGCTGGCTCGTTCAACTGCGGCCATGGTGGTGTACAAACTCGGCCCGGACGGCGCTGTCACCTTCTGCGACGACCGCGAGATCCGGACCGGGATCTTTCGCGTCGATGCGCTCAAGCCGACCGGCGCGGGTGACAGTTTCATGGCCGGGTTGTTGGCCGGGCTCTCCGAGGACCGTCAGGTCCGCGACGCTGTGCTGCGCGGCTCGGCCTGCGCGGCCATCGCCGTCTCGCGGCCGGGCTGTGCGCCCGCCATGCCAACCACCGCCGAGCTCGAGGATTTCCTCTCCACCCATCCCGGCCCGGCGCCTGTCTGAGCCCATATTGCCTGAAAGGACTTCAACCCATGCATATCGCGCCCTATGACAACAAGAACCGACCGATCGTCGATGTGGAGAGCGCCTGCGTGCCGCTCAACTATTTCAACATCGTCAAGCTCAAGAAGGGCGAGGCCTTCGAATACCAGGTTCCCGGCTACGAGACCTGCATCGTGCCCGCAACCGGCACGGTCGATGTCGAGATCGAGGGCGTGTCGTTCAAGGCGCTCGGCAATCGCGGCGTCGATGTCTGGGACGGCGAGCCGGAAGGCGTCTATGTGCCGGTCGGCGCCAAGGTGACCATCGTCTGCGTGTCGGATGAGACCGAGACCTTCATCGCGGGTGCCAAATACGACACCGTGCTCGAGCCCTTCGACGTGCGCGCCGACGGGCTCGATCTTGTGCAATATGGCTCCGACGACACCAAGACCCATCGCAAGATCAAGCACATTCTCGGCCAGAAGCACCATGGCAAGGTCGGCCGGCTGCTGGTGAGCGAGCTGTTTACCGTCGGGCAGGGCGGCTGGTCGGGCTTCCCCAGCCACAAGCACGACACCGACCGTCTGCCCGACGAGACCCGGCACGACGAGACCTACAATTTCCGCTTCCGGCCCAACCACGGCTCGGGCGTGCAGATGCTGCAGCGCGAGGATAACAAGCCCGGCGACGCCTATCACATCGTCGACGGCTCCACGATCTGCCTCGACAAGGGCTACCACCCGTGCTGCGTGCTGCCGGGCTACGAGATGTATTACTTCACCATCCTGGGCGGCCTGAGCCAGCGTTCGCTGATCCAGTTTTTCCAGCCGACGCATGCCTACCAGATCGAAACCATCCCGGGCATCAAGGACATGGTGGCCAAGTTCAAATGAGCATCGCCACGCTCGCCGATGTGCTGCAGCCGGCGCTGAAACAGGGCTATGCGGTGGCCGGTCTGGTGACGCTCGGCTGGGAGGACATGCGCGCCTATGTGGCCGCGGCGGAGGCCGAGGGCGCGCCGGTGATCCTGCAGGCGGGTCCGTCCTGCCGGGCGCACACGCCGCTGCCGGTGCTTGGCAAGATGTTCCGATATCTCGCTGAAAACGCATCCGTTCCGGTCGTCGCCCATCTCGACCACGGCTACACGTTCGAGGAATGCAAGGAAGCGCTCGATTCTGGTTTCACCTCGCTGATGTATGACGGCTCGCGCAAGCCGCTCACGCAGAACATTGACGAGACCGCCCGGATCGCCGAGATGGCGCATCGCGCCGGCATTTCCTGCGAGGGCGAGATCGGCTTCGTCGGCTATTCCGGCGGCGAGGGGTCTTCCGGAACCGACCCCGAGGAGGCTGCCCGCTTCGCCCGCGAGACCGGCGTCGACGCCATGGCGGTCTCGGTCGGCAATGTGCATCTGCAGCAGGAGAGGGAAGGCGGGCTCGACGAGGTGCGGATCCGCGCCATCGAGGCGCTCACCAGCGTGCCGCTGGTCATCCATGGCGGATCCGGCGTTCCCGTGGCCCAGCGCTCGGCCCTTGCACGCGGCTCCAGCATCTGCAAGTTCAACATCGGCACGGAACTCCGCATGGCCTTCGGCGCGGCGCTCAGCGAGGCCGTTGCCCGCGACCCCGCCCGGTTCGACCGGGTGGCGATCCTCAAGGACACCCATGACCCGGTGATGCAAGCCGCCCGCACCGTCATCCGCGCGCTTGGCGCGCCGCAAAAGGACATTTGACCCATGCTCAATATCGGACTCCTGGGCTGCGGCCGCATCGGCCAGGTTCATGCCGCCAGCCTGCAGCACATCGACGGCGCCCACGCGGCGGCCGTCGCCGACGCCTTTCCCGCCGCCGCCGAGGCGCTGGCGGCCAAGACCGGCGCGAAAGTCATGACGAGCGACGCCATCATCGCCGATCCGTCGATCCAGGCCGTCGTCATCGGCACGCCGACCGACACGCATTTCGACCTGATCGAGGCGAGTGCGAGAGCCGGCAAGGCGATCTTCTGCGAAAAGCCGGTCGACATGTCGGCCGACCGCATCCGCACGCTGATCGAGATCGTCGAGGTCGCGGGCGTGCCCTTCCTGACCGGCTTCAACCGCCGCTTCGATCCAGGCTTCGCCACCATGCAGGCGCGCATTGCCGCCGGCGACATCGGCGATGTCGAACTCGTCACCATCCTGTCGCGCGATCCTTCGCCGCCGCCGGTGAGCTACATCAAGAGCTCGGGCGGCCTGTTCCGGGACATGATGATCCATGATTTCGACATGGCGCGGTTCCTGCTGGGCGAAGAGGTGGTGCGGGTCTTCGCCACCGGTTCGGCGCTCATCGATCCCGCGATCGGCGCGGCGGGCGATGTCGACACCGCGGTCGCGGTGCTGACCACGGCGTCGGGCCGCATCTGCCAGATCTCCAACTCCCGCCGCGCCACCTACGGCTACGACCAGCGCGCCGAAGTGCACGGCTCGCTCGGCCTGCTCAGGGCCAACAATGTGACTGAGAACAATGTCGAATTCGCCAGCGGCGCCGGTTTCCGCACGGCGCCGGCGCAGCATTTCTTCCTCGAGCGCTATGCCGGCGCCTATCGCGCCGAGATGCTGCATTTCATCGGGTGTCTCAGCTCCGGCAAGACCCCGTCGCCCGGCATTCGCGACGGCCTTGCGGCGCAGAGGATCGCCGATGCGGCGGCGCAGTCGCTGGAAACGGGCCTGGCGGTGGATCTGGATTGAGCGGCGGAATACGAAAACGCCTCCGGCTTGCTAGTGCGAGCCGGAGGCGTGAGGTGCTGAAAACACCCTT
>NZ_JACIYP010000145.1 GCF_014359905.1 Hoeflea sp.
AGCTTCGCCTCGCCATCGACCGGCACGGTAGAATGGCCGCGATAGTCGCCGATCGGCGGCACCGGCGGGGGCATGTGATCGTAAAAGCCACCCGCTTCGTCATAATTGAGGATGAAGGCGGTGCGGGCGAAGACCTCGGGATTGTCGACCAGTGCGGCGATCAGCCCGGCGGTGACGTGTTCGCCCTTGGCCGGCTCGGCCTTCGGATGTTCGGACAGGTCCTCGGCGGTCACGATCCAGCTGATCTGCGGCAGACGGCCCGATTCGACGTCGTCGCGGAAGGCGGCAACCAGTTGCTCGCCATCGGAGCGCGTCCGGTCGGCGCCCGTCTTGTGCTCGCTGACCCAGGAACGGCCGCGGCGGTAAAGCTCGGACTCTTTGGGGCAGGGGCGGAATGCGGGAAATACGGAGAGCAGGTTGTCGCCGTAATTGTCGTATTCTTGGTAGACCTTCCAGCTTATGCCCGCGTTCTGCAGCCGCTCGGCATAAGTCGTCCAGTTATAGGCGTCGGGGCGTAGCGGCCGATCCTCGCTCATGTCGGCGCTGGGCGTATCGCTCTCGCCGTAATTGTGCATCTCGGGATCGCCGCCCACCATGCCGCCGCCATTGCAGCCGCTGAACAGGTGCAGGCGGTTCGGGTAGGTCTGCGTCATGGTCGAACAATGATAGGCGTCGCAGACGGTGAAGGCGTCCGCCAGCGCATAATAGAAGGGCAGGTCGCTCGCCGCATAATGCAGCATCCGGTCCTGCAATTCGCCGGTGTCGCCCCAGCGGTCGTATCGGCCGCGGTTGAAGATCACCATGTTTTCCTGATGCGACTGGTCGGCGCCGTCGACCTTGAAGCTGCGCGTGGTGCTCGAATCGCCGTGATAGGGCAGAACGTACCCGTCCGGATGCTCGCCGGACGGCTGCGCCCAGACGCTTCGGCCGCCGGGCAGGCGCAGGGGGCGCGGATCGCCGAAGCCGCGCACACCGTTCAACATGCCGAAATAGTGATCGAAGGCGCGGTTCTCCTGCATGTGCACGACGATGTGGTCGATGTCCTCCAGCGTGCCGGTGCGGCGGGCGGGTTGGATCGCCAGGGCGCGGCCGATCAGGTTCGGATAGAGCGAGGCGATGGCCGCGCCGCCGGTCATTGCGAGAAATGTCCTGCGCGAGCTGCGTATCATCTTTCCCTCCTGCGATCGCTGCGGTAGGCCGTTGCTCCTTTTGGTATAGTCCAGGTGCTACAGTTTCATGTCAACGGGACCTCACCGGCCGCAGGCGCTCGCCTGCGGCGACATGGGCATTGCACAAGTTGTGGTGAGGCGATGATCGATTCCATCTTTACCCTGTTCGAGAGGTTCGGCGGCGAGCATTATGGCGAGAATGCATCGCAGCTGCAGCATGCGCTGCAATGCGCCCAGCTGGCGCGCGAGCAGGGCTGCGAAGACGGTCTGGTGGCGGCATCGCTGCTGCACGACATCGGCCAGTTCCTGAACGGCGCAGGCGATGCGGCCGCCACCCAACAACGCGATGCGCGCCATGAGATCATCGGCGCAGCCTTCCTGTCCCGCGGCTTCGACCGGGATGTGACCGAGCCGGTGCGGCTGCATGTCGATGCGAAGCGCTACCTCTGCACGATCGAGGCCGGGTACGAGGCGAGCCTCAGCCACGCATCGCTGCTGAGCCTCAGGCTGCAGGGCGGCAAGATGACGCCGGCCGAAATAGAGGCCTTTGCGGCCGAGCCTTTCGGTCGGCAGGCCGTCCTGCTGCGCCGATTCGACGATGCCGGCAAGCGGCCCGACTGGGTGGTTCCGGGACTCGAAACCTATCGCGACCTGCTCGGTTCGCGGCTGCGTCGGGACCACGCCGCCGGCTGATTTTCGCCATCCCTGCGGCGCGGAGCAGGAAGCTCGCGCGCCGTCGCTGCCCCTCCGCGCCGCCCGTGCCGGCCGCGCACAAAATATTTTCCTCGCCGATTATCAAAACGATGGGCGGATTTTTCCGCACCACCCAGGCCCCCTGCGCGGACCGTAACTCTGCTGTAATCTGAAACTGGAATATACCAGTTGCAGATCGAACGGGCCAGTCGCGACATTACCAGGGCCGTGGGCCGGGCGCCGGAGTCGGTTCTCCGCAACGCGCGTCCGCGGGTGGTTCTGTGCGCCCGGGATGAAAGCAAGCCGCTGATTTTCCGAAACTTTGACAACACGTGAGGGAACCCCATGAAACGCCGCGTCTCTCGCTTCGATCAGAAGCTGCGCCTCTTCCAGTCGGCTGCGATCTGCGCCTTGGCCGCATCCGGCGTCACCTCTGCCAGCGTCGCCCATGCCCAGACCGACCAGAGTGCGGAGGACGGAACCATCGTCGTCAGCGGCCAGAGAGTGAGCCTTGAAAGCGCGATCGCGGCCAAGAAGGCTGCCGACACGGTGATCGACGAAATCTCGGCAGACGATCTCGGCAAGCTGCCCGATGCCAATGTGGCCGATGCGCTGGCGCGGTTGCCGGGCGTCAATGTCGTCGTCAACCAGGACACCGGCGAAGGCGAATATGTCACCATCCGCGGCCTGTCCGGGACCTACAATGCCGTCACCATCAACGGCGTGCGCGTCGCGCAGACCGATCCGAATAGCCGCGACGTCTCGCTCACCGTCCTTCCGCCCAACGGACTGGCTGCGGTGCGGGTGACCAAGACCATCACGCCCGACCAGGATGGCGACGCCATCGGCGGCACCATCGATTTCCGCACCCCGACGGCCTTCGACTTCCAGAACCGGACCACATTGCGCCTCTACGCCACCGGCGGCATCAACGGCCGGGCCCATTCGGCTGACGAGGATTCAGCCATCTATCAGGGCCAGGTGGACTTTGCGCAGCGCTTTGCCGACGACCGCTTCGGCCTGTTTGCCTCGGTCAATTACGGGACGTTCCACAGCAACGGCCAGGAAACCGAGAATGACGGCGAGTGGGAGCCCCATATCTGGCGCAAGGACGCCCAGGAGCCGATCTCCGAAGACAACATGCACCTGCCGGGCATCGACCTCGACTATCGCCGGGTCAAACAGACCCGCTACGGCGGCAACCTGTCGCTCGATTATCGCGGCGATACCACCCAGCTCTACCTGCGCGGCCAATATGCGCGGCAGGAACTCGAAGGCACCAACGACGTCACCGATTACCGCAACCGGCCGACGCCGCGCCTGACGCAGGTGGATCCGGAGGATACCAGCCTGCGCCAGCCGGAAGACATGGTCATCGGCCGCGACGAGGCTCTCGGACGCATCTATGGCTACACACCCGCTCAGATCACCGACGCCGATGCCGATGGCATCATCACCGACGCAGATCGGAATTCCAGCAAGTATTGGTCGCTCAATGGCCGGTCGGGCGTGTGGAACCCCCAAGCCTTCCAGTTCGCGCGCAATTTCAGCACGATCGACGTCGACCAGACGCTGGCCACCTCGGAACTGGGCGGCAAGAGCAGGTTCGACGCGCTGACGCTGAGCTACAGCGCCAGCTACTCGACCGGCACGCGGAAAAACCCCGATGGCTATTCGATCGGCTACAATTGCGACCAGTGCACCTATCCGCTCAACGCCACCGGGATCGACTGGGTCTCGCGCGATCCGCGCTTCCCGCATGCCAGCCTGCCGGCCTACGCCCAGTTTGTCGAACAGGACAGCTCGCTGCTGCCATTCGATGGCGCGAGCCATGAGCGCTGGGAGCAGACCGACGACCGCATCGCGCTGAAGCTCGACGCGCGTTACGATTTCGACGGCGTGCTCAGCTACCTCCAGGCCGGCGGCAAATGGCTGCGTTCCAAGCGCGAGTACGACTTCACGCCGCTCTATGACGGCGACTTGGCCGGCACCCCGCTTTACGGTCTGAACCTCGAGGAATCGGGGCTGGTCGCCAAGGAAGTGACCAGCATGCTGGGCGGCGAATATTACTATGGCGACGTCTTCGATCGCGACGCGGTGGTCGCCGCGATTCGCGCCGCCGAGGCCGCCAATGGCGGCACTGCCAGCGGGGAAGCGCTGCTGCGCGACGACAAGGAGGGCAGCGAGAACGTCTATGCCGGCTACGCCATGGCCACTTTCGACTGGGACCGCTTGCGCCTGATCGCCGGCGCCCGGGTCGAGCATCGGACGATTCACAACGAGTTCTGGGTCGACGATGACGACAATAGCGGGTTCGGCAGCAGCAATGCCAGCTACACAATGGTCCTGCCCAGCCTCACCGCCACATACCGCCCGTCGGACAAGCTCGCCATCCGCGGCGCCTTGTGGACCGGCTATTCGGCGCCGGAATATGGAAACATCTCGGGTGGCCAGAGCATCACGCGCGATCCGGTCACCGACGAGATCATCGCCATTAGCCAAGGCAACCCGGACCTCAAACCGGCCAAGGCCTATAATGCCGATCTGTCGTTGGAATATTATCCCGACCAAACCAGCATCGTCTCGATCGCCGGTTACTACAAGCACATCGAGAACTTCATCTTCACCAATGGCAATCAGGTCGATGCCAACACCACGGTGGGCACGATCGAGATCACCCAGCCCAAGAACGGCGAGACGGCGACCGTCTATGGCGTCGAGCTCAACCTCATCAAAGGCTTTCGGGGGCTGGCCGAGCCGTTCGACGGGTTCGGCTTCGAAGGCAATGCCACGTTGCAGCACAGCGAGGCGGAGAGTGGCCTCGAATATCGCGCAGGCGACAAGATGCGCCTCGTGAACACGCCGCACGTTCTCTACAACGCCGCGATCACGTTCCAGAAATACGGCTTCGAGGGAAAATTATCCTACAATTATCGCGGCAAGTTCATCGAGGATCTTCGGGACAATGCGGTGGACAAGTGGGTGCAGCACAATCGCAGCGTCGATCTGCACACGCGCTATTATCTCACCCCCAACCTCGCCATGGATTTCGACGTCGGCAACATGCTCAACGACTGGAAATACTACACGACCAAGGGAGACAATCCGTCCTACATGAAGGATTATCTGGAGCCGGGCCGCACCTATCTGCTCCGCCTGAACTACAGATACTGATCCTGTCCTGGGCGGAGAGCGGGGCAGAGCTGGTCCTCTGTCCCGCTCCTGACTCGGCCGCCCGCGTGGGCTGGGTCTTGTCAATGGGCCCGATCACGGTAACCGATAGCCACAGCGCGGATGCGCGGCGGAACCATGTGCGAGCCGGAAGGGACGCTTTGCTATGACCAGGGGAGGCGCCTCCGCCAGATCCGGTGGCATGACCCTTCCCGGCGGGCAGCGGCCGGTCGCGCCCCAATATCTGACCCTGCGCGATCGGATCGCCGAGGGAATCGAGACGGGCAAGATGGCGCCCGGAGCGCGTCTGCCGTCGGAGCGCCAGTTGCAAACGGACAGTGGAGCGGCGCGCGGCACGATCCGTGAAGCGCTGTTCCAGCTCGAGGCCGAAGGGCTGATCTACAGACGCGACCGGAGCGGCTGGTATGTGTCGCCGCCGCCGATCACCTACGATCCCACCCGCTGGGCGGGCTTCATGAGCTATGTCGCCGAGCAGGGACGCAGTCCCGCGACGGTCACGCTCTCGAAGGATGAGGTGCCCGCGGCTCCGGCCGTCGCGGACATCTTCCGCGTCGCGCCCGGCACCCGGCTGTACGTCATCTCGCGGCGCCGCTCGATCGATGCGCGGCCGGTCCTTGTCGAACGCATCATTGTGGACCCCAAATTGGCGCCGGGCCTGTTCGAGCATTCGCTCGAAGGCTCGCTGACCCAGGTACTCACCGAACGGTACAAGCTCTCCGTCGCGCGCAACCGGGTGAGCATGCGGCCTTGCGCGCTGGTGAAGAATGCGGCGGACCAGCTTGGCGTGAAGACCGGGACGCCGGGCCTCGAGGTGGTCCGCACCAGCTTTGATGCTGCGGGCCGGGTGGTGGAATATGACTGGGAATACTGGCGCCATGATGCCATTCGCATTCATGTCGATCTGAATGTCGGGTGATTGGCCGATCGCCGACAGCGACGGCATATCGGGCGGGGATTTCCACGGGCCGCAAGGACACCAGGATGCACCTGCTGTGGCGAGACCTCGCCATCGTATCCGGCGCAAGCCGTAGCTGCGTTTCCAGGTGCAAGGGCGTCGCGCGGCGCGGGTGGCATACCCGCAATGCATCCGCGTGACGAGGCGATGCGGGCATTGATTCCGGCGACATAGCCCTCGGCACAGTCGCGCATCTGGTGGGGTATGCTCGCCAGCTCGGCTGCGGCATGCTGCGGAAATGGAACAGGCTGAGATCGAGGTCGAGCTGGAACAGCCGGTCGCGCGCGACGAGGAGCGCAGCCGAGGCCACCAGGAGCGCGCGCCGGGTCACCATGGGGGCCTCCAAGAGGAGAGAGCGATCTCCGGCAAAGCAAGGCCATCGTGGCGTCATGGCGACCCTATCGCCGGGTCCGCCCCGCCCATTCCGAACCGACCGCAAACCATAGTAGCAGGCTATGACATGGCGCTCCCGCAGGGCGGCTGGCGCCCTGCATCCGCACCCCAGCCATGCCCTGCGGCTATGGTATTCTGCGCGCGCCGCCGGCCGGCTCCCTTGACCCCCCTTCATCGCGAGGTAACATCGCCATGTCGGTGTCACAAAGCTGCGTCCAACGCAGCGCCCACCGGCAGACGGCCGGAAAGGTGGCAAGCAGGGCAGACGCTTGCCGCCCAGACCGGCCCCTGGGGGGACGATGCCCGGCGGCAAATGCGCAGGGTGCACGGGCGGACACCTGAGCGTCATCATCGCTTCGGCCATCGCGGATCGGGGGCCGTCCGCCGCATATGGGGGTTGTCACATGGTTGCGTCGCTGTGCCGAGATTCGCTTGCCCGCCGGGTCCTTCTCGGCCGCCTCGCCTGGGGAACGGCGCTGTCCGGCCTCGCCATGCTCCCCTGCGCCCCGGCGCAGGCGCAGACCACCGCCACCGGACAGCCGGCCGTCGAGGAGGAAGCGGAGGCCGAGGCCGAGGCGATCATCGTCACCGGCTCGCGCATCGTCGGCACCGGCTTCAATTCATCGACTCCGCTGACCGTGATGTCTGCGGAGGAGATCGCGAGCCAGTCGCCGACCAACAACATCGCCGACCTGGTCAACCAGCTGCCGGCGCTGGCGGGCAGTCTGCGGCCGTCCAATTCGCGCCTGGCGATCAGCTCGGGCCTGTCGGGGATCAACGCTCTCAACCTGCGCAACCTGGGCGAGATCCGCACGCTGGTGCTGTTCGACGGGCGGCGCTCGGTCGGGTCGAGCGTCACCGGGCTGGTCGATATCAACACCTTTCCGCAGCAGCTGGTCAGCCGGATCGAGGTGGTGACCGGCGGCGCCTCGGCCGCCTACGGTTCGGATGCGGTCGCGGGCGTGGTCAACTTCGTGCTCGACAAGCGCTTCGACGGGTTCAAGTTCAGCGCCGATTCGGGCATCAGCTCGCGCGGGGACGGGGGCAATTATTCGTTCAGCGCGGCCGGCGGCCTGCCATTCGCCGACGATCGTGGACATATCCTGCTGAGCGGAGAGCTGGCGCATAGCGACGGAATCTTCCAGGTCGACCGCGACTGGAACTTCGGCGGGGAGCGGATCGTCAACAACCCCGCTTACAGTGCCGGCAACGGGGAGCCGCAATTCATCGTGCGCGCGCCCGGCGGGACGAACAATGCGCTGCCCGGCGGCATCATCAATGCCTCCGCAGGGGGCGTCCCCAACCAGCTTCGCGGCATCTATTTCGGGCCGGGCGGCTCGATCAACCGCTACGATTACGGCACCATCTCCACCACCACCACGACGATCGGCGGCGATTACGCGCTGGCCGACAACGGCCGCAATATCGGCCTCGCCTCCGAAGAGGACCGGCGCAACGTCTACGGCCGGTTCAGCTACGACCTTGCGCCGTGGGCGACGTTCTTCGCCGAGGCGTCGTACAGCTGGCAGGAGACTCTGTTCAACGCCGGCCCGCAGCTGGGCACCGCGCGCGTGCTCAGCGGCAGCAATCCCTTCGTGGTCGACACGCTGGGCCCGCTGGCTGCCGGAATCACCTCGATCACGGTCGGCACCACCCAGTCCGACCTGCCCTATCGCAAGCTCAACAACGAGCGCGATGTGCAGCGCTATGCCGCCGGGTTCGAAGGCGAGTTCGAGGCCTTCGGCAACGCTGCGGTATGGGACGCCTACGTCCAGTATGGCGAGACCAACGCGCACGAGCAGCTGCGCGACATCATCATCAACGCCAATTACGCCAACGCCATCGACGCGGTGGCCGTCCCGGCGGGGAATGCGCTGGGCGTTCCGGCGGGCACCATCGTGTGCCGCTCCACCCTGAGCGCGCCCGGCAATGGCTGCGTGCCGCTCAATATCCTGGGGACCGGAGTCACCGATCCCGCAGCAGCCGACTACGTGCTCGGCGATCCCTATCGCGACCAGACGCTGAAGCAGACCGTGGCGGGCGTGAACCTGTCGCTGACCCCGTTCGCCACCTGGGCCGGCGACGTCGGCGTGGCGGTCGGCGCCGAGTACCGCAAGGAGGAGGTTTCCGGCTTCGTACCGGAGGAGTACCAGACAGGCTTCTCGGTGGGAAACTATCTGCCCACCTTCGGCGACTACAACGTCAAGGAGGCCTATCTGGAGGCGAATGTGCCGCTGGGCTTCGGGCTCAACGTCAATGGCGCTGTGCGGGCGACCGATTATTCGACCTCAGGCTACGTCACCACCTGGAAGGCCGGCGCCTTCTGGCAGCCGATCGAGGACATTGCGCTGCGCATCACCCGTTCGCGCGACATCCGCGCGCCCAATCTCAACGAACTGTTCCAGTCGGGCACCTCGCGCACCAACACCCTCACCGATCCGTTCACCAACCGCACCGGCGTGACATTCTTCGAGGTGACCACCGGCAATACCGAACTGGATCCGGAGAAGGCCGATTCGATCGTCGTCGGCGGCGTGCTCCAGCCGCGTTTCATTCCCGGCCTGTCCTTCGCGGTCGATTATTACGAGGTCGAGGTCGAAGACGCCATCGCGCAGTTCTTCGCCCAGGACATCATCAACCGCTGCTTTGAGGGCTTCACCGACTTCTGCGCCGGCTATGGCCCCGACCCGACCGGCGTGCGCGAGCTGACGTTCCGCGCCAGCCCGTTCAACTTCGCCAGCATCAAGAGCCGCGGGATCGACTTCGATCTCGCCTTCCAGCTCTCGCTCGTGGACCTTCTCGACCTGCCCGGCGCCAGCCTGACGCTGCGCGGCCTCGCCTCGCATTATCTGGAAAACGTCGTCGATAACGGGATCAGCACGCCCGTCGATACGGTCGGTTCGAATGCCGGCGCCGGCCCGCCCGACTGGATCTACCGCTTCTCCGCCACCTTCGACACGCCCGGCTTCACCCTGACCGGCGTCGGCCGCGGGATCAGCGATGGGACCTACACCAACACCTATTATGAATGCACCTCGGCCTGCCCGCCTTCGACCACCCTCGCGCGGACGATCGACGACAACAGCGTGCCCGGCACGTTCTATGTCGATCTCAACGCTGCGGTGAAGGTGCCGGCGTTCACCGATGGGGAGGCGGAGGTCTTCCTCCACGTCACCAACCTGTTCGACGCCGATCCGCTGCTGCTGCCCGAAAGCGGGCTGGCGGCGAACTCGACCTATAGCGACCTGATCGGCCGCGCCTACCGGGTCGGCGTCCGCCTCGACTTCTGAGCGGCAGGTGGATGGGTGGACCGCCGCGCTCGTCCTCCGCTGCCGGCCTCAGGGGCATCCTTCGGGCGCAGGACGCAGCAGCACGCGGCCGGCGGCCTCGCCCGTCGGCCGCCCGTCGGCCAGCGCCAGCGCGCCGTTGACGAACAGCGCGGTCACGCCAATGCTCAGCTCGCGCGGCGCGAGATAGGTGGCGCGCGGGGCGAAGCGCGCCGGATCGAACACCACCACGTCGGCGAAATGGCCCGGCCGCAGATAGCCGCGCTGAGGCAGCGCGTAGATGTCGGCCACCGCGCCGGTCGACTGGCGGATGAAGGTGCCAAGGTCGATCGTCCCGCGCTCGACCACGTAGCGGCGGTATTTCTCGGGATAGGTCGCGAACATGCGCGGGTGCCCGCGCGAGCCGTCGGAGGATGTGACCACCCACGCCTGGCGCATGAACGCCTCGACATCCTCCTCGGCCATGTTGAACGAGGCGACCTCAGTGCCGCCGCCGCCCGCCTCGGCCGCCGTGCGGATGATCCGCAGCGCCGCCTCGATCGGGTCCACGCCCCAGCCCCGGGCCATCTGCGCCAGCGTCCGCCCGGTCCATTCGCGCCCCTGCGCGGTCAGCAGCAGCGAGGACGCTCCGCCGCGCCGGCGCAGATTCTCCGCCATCTCGGCGCGGATGCGTGCGGCGGTGGCGGGATCGTCGAGCCGCGCCAGCAGCGCTGTGTCCCCGCCATCGACCGCCCAGCGCGGCAGCAGCGAGGCAGCGAGGCTCGATCCCGAGGCGAGCCACGGATATTGGTCGGCCGTCACCTCGACGCCCCGCGCCCGCGCGGCCTCGATCAGCGCGATCACCTGCGGCGCCATGCCGTGCACGTCCACCCCCAGCGCCTTGATATGCGCGATATGGACCGGCATCCCCGCCTCCTCGCCGATGCGGATCGCCTCCTGCGTGGAGGCCATCAGGCCGATCGTATAGGAGGACTCGTCGCGCTGGTGCGTGTCGTAGAGGCCGCCGCGCCGCCCGGCCTCGCGCGCGACGGCGATCACCTCCTCAGTCCTCGCGAAGCTCTGGGGTGCGTAGAACAGCCCGGTCGAAAAGCCCGTCGCGCCTTCGCACATCGCCTTGGCCGCGAGGGCCTGCATCGCGGCGAGCTGGCCGGCATCGGGTGCGCGGGCGCTGTCCCCCAGCACGCGCGAGCGGATCGCGCCGAAGCCTGCGAAGGGCACGACGTTGGTGCCGATCCGTGCGGCGGTGAGCGCCCGCGCGTCCTCGGCCACTTCAGGCGTGCCCCCGCCATCCACCCCGATCATCACCGTGCTCGCGCCTTGCGCCAGCCATGCGGCATTGACCCGCTCCGCCGGGTCGGCAGAGCGCAGGAAGATGTCGGCATGGGTGTGCGGGTCGATGAAGCCGGGCGCCACGATCAG
>NZ_JACIYP010000146.1 GCF_014359905.1 Hoeflea sp.
AAGAGAACGGCTCAATCAAGGAGGTTCCCATGTCCATCCAGATCAATTTCGCCCACGACATCCGTGTTGAGTTTCGCGGCCATTTCTACGCCGAGGACGAACTGCGCGAGAGCATCTGGCTCGTCAATATGGAGCTGCGCAATGGCCTGCCGAGGCGCGAGTGCATTGAGGCCAAGCGGCAGATCGCGGAAATGGAATCGTGCCTTGAGGCGCTGCTGAACACAGCGGAGGCGGGGCACTGAGCCCCGCTTTTCGCGGCGTTTTGTCCTCGCTGCGCTCGTTCATCTGCGATTCCGAGCCGGACGCCGGTCTCTCGCCCATTCGTCGCGAGGGGGGATCGTTTTCGGCATCCCCCGTTTTTCGATCCTGAGCAAGCGCGCTCCCCACCGACATCCTTCGCCCATTCGCGTCGATCTTCGCCGAAAGGAGCCAAAGGATGATCGATCACACATCGAGGGCGGCCGAGGCTCGCAAAGGCTCGCCGTTCCTCTCCACGCGGGAGGCCGCATTCTATCTCGGCCTCTCCTTCCGCACCCTTGAAAAGATGCGCCTGACGGGCAACGGCCCGCGCTTCCGCAAGCATGGCCGCTTTGTCCGCTACCACATCGCCGACCTCGATGCCTGGTCGGAAGGACGACGGCATTCCTCCACATCTGACGAGGGAGAGCGGTGATGAGAAAGCCTGCCGCTCTCCCGCTCGCTGTGGCGCTTGCGGGCATCGCGCTCGTCGGCTTCTCCGCCATCGCGCACCCCCAGCCGCGCCTTGTCTGGAACGCCTCCGCCAGTGCGCCGATCGGTCTCTATCGTGTGGTTTCCGGCGCGCCGGAACGCGGCGATTTCGTCCTGGTCCGCATCCCGAAATCCATCGAAAAGGTGGCCGCCATTCGCGGCTATCTCCCCGCCGGCGTGCCGCTCATCAAGCGCGTTGCTGCCGTCGCAGGCGATGATGTCTGCGCCTTCAACGGGGCCATCATCGTCAATGGCGAGATCGCTGCCCGCCAGCGCAAGGCGGATCGGGCAGGACGTTCCCTGCCGCGCTGGAATGAATGCCGGGAACTTGTCCAGGGCGAATTCTTCCTCTTGGGCGACGCCCCGGACTCCTTCGACAGCCGCTACTTCGGGCCGGTGTCGAGCGCCCGCGTGATCGGGAGGCTCGCGCCGCTATGGACCGACTGAGCCCCCTCATCTTTGCGGCCACGGCCGCCATCATCACGCCCGCCGAAGCCGGTGTTCTCGACAAATGGCAAGCCCATATCGCCGAAGCGTCGCAGCGTTTCGGCATCCCCGCCAGATGGATCGAGGCAGTCATCATGGCCGAGAGCAGCGGCGACCCGAAGGCTGTCTCACCCAAGGGCGCCATGGGCCTGATGCAGCTCATGCCGGAGACCTGGGCGGAGTTGCGCGATCAGCATGATCTCGGCGCCGATCCCTTCGATCCGCGCACGAACATCCTCGCCGGCACCGCTTATCTCAAGGCCATGCAGCACCGGTTCGGCTATCCGGCGCCCTTCGCCGCCTACAACGCCGGCCCGGGCCGCTACGAGGACCATCTGCGGACCGGAAAGCCACTTCCCGCCGAAACCCGCGCCTATGTCGCACGCATCTCAGAGATGCTCGCAGGTGCGGGTGGATTCGCTCTGCACGGAACGATTTTCCCGCTGACCGGCACGCGGAATCCTGATCAAATCGCCTCCGGCCAGCGGCTTTTTTTCTCGCTCTCGCCGACGAAAAGCGAGGCCGCAAATGACGAAAATTCCGTCCCGAATGGCGAGCTTTTCGTGCCGCTTTCGACGCGAAAGTCGGATGAAAAATGAGGCGAGAAATGCGTCGCCAGAGTCCGCTTCCGGTGCGCTTCTCGTTCCTTCCTTCGCCCGGCGGCGCGGCTTCGCCGCTGCCGGGCTTTCTCACCATCAGTCGATGTAATCGCAGATGATCGTGGATGGTCGCAGGCAGGCTGATGGGAGCCGCGTAAGGCAAGATGAAGCTCCGGCACCATCCGCGTTGTCGCGCATCGTAAGCCTTTGTCTGCACATTGGTTTTTCCGTAGGCGGATGGTGCTATGCACCTCTGCGGTGGTGCCATGGAGGCCGCAACTCCCCGGTTTTCCTGGGATCGATTGGCACCAATTTCCAGAGGCTCGTTTCGTGGCCATTCTATTGGGGTCTATGAGGAGAAGACCGTGTTCGACGACGACGATTTCAAACCCAAGCTCGGCAAGATCCGCTCGCGCGGCTCAAAGGGCGGACGCAAATTCCTGCATCAGGTTCTGGCTGCATCGAACCTCGCGCGCGGCGGGGCGGGCGGCACACATAAGTCCCGCTTCACCGGCAGCCGCATCGGGCGCGGCGCAGGCGTCGGGCGCGTGCTCGCCAATCGCGACCGCTATGCCGCTTTCCGCCAGCGCCGCGTCATCATCAAGTCCCGCATCGTCAAGCTGGCCGGCAAAGGGATGGCCAAGGGATTGGAAGGCGCGCGGGCGCACCTGCGCTATATCCAACGAGACGGCGTGACCCGCGAGGGGGAGCCGGGCGAGCTTTACAGCGCCGAGCAGGACCGCGCGGACGGAAAGGCCTTTCTGGAGCGTTCGGAGGGCGACCGCCACCAGTTCCGCTTCATCGTCTCGGCCGAGAACGGTGTGGAATACGACGATCTCAAGCCGCTCACCCGCCGCCTGATGACCCGTATGGAGGAAGATATCGGGACCAAGCTCGATTGGGTGGCGGTCGATCACTACAACACCGGCCATCCGCACACGCATATCCTGGTGCGTGGCCGCGACAAGCGCGGCAAGGACCTCATCATCGCCCGCGATTACATCACCACCGGCATGCGCGAGCGCGCCGCCGAGATCGTCAGCCTTGATTTCGGGCCGCGGTCGGATTTCGAGATCGAGGACCGGCTGCGCCGCGAGGTCGAGCAGGAGCGCCTGACCAGCATCGACCGCCGCCTCATTCGCGACATGGATGATACTGGTCTCGTCGCCGCGACCGACCGCGACGCCTTCCAGCAGAGTCTGCGCGTGGGCCGGCTGCAGAAGCTGAAGCGGCTCGGCTTGGCCGAGGAACTTCGCCCCGGCCAATGGCGGCTGGAAGTGGGGCTGGAGGATACGCTCCGCCGCATGGGCGAGCGCGGCGACATCATCAAGACCATGCACCGTGAAATGGCCGGGCAAAACATCGCCCGCAGCCCCGGCGATTACGCGATCCTCGACCCCGGAGACCCGACCGCGAACCCCGTCATCGGGCGCGTGGTGGCGCGCGGGCTGTCCGACGAACTCAAAGACCGCCACTATCTGATCGTCGACGCGGTGGATGGGCGGACCCATTACGTCGACATCGGCAGGGGCGAGGCGACCGAGCCGACACCGGACGGCAATATCGTGCGGGTGACGCCGAAGAACATCGAGCCTCGGCGAGTGGACCGGACCGTCGCTGAGGTCGCCGCCGCCAACGACGGGCGCTACACTATCGACCTACACCTCCAGCACGATCCCCGCGCCACCGAGGAATACGCCGAGACCCATGTGCGGCGGCTCGATGCCATCCGCCGCGCCACCGGTGGCGTTGCCCGCGAGCCCAACGGTACCTGGATCATCGCGCCCGACCATCTCGACCGGGTGGTGGAATACGAGCGGAGCCAGGCTCGCGCAGCGCCGGTCATCGTGGAGAAGCTTTCCCATCTCACGCTCGACCAGCAGGTAGGCGCCGACGGCGCGACCTGGCTCGACCGCGAGCTTGTCTCGGATCATGCCGAGCCCAGCCGCGACTCCGGGTTCGGCCGGGAGGTGCGTGAGGCCCAGGAGCGTCGCCGGCAATGGCTGATCGCCGAGGGCCTCGCTCACGAGGAACAGGATCGGATCGTTTATCGCGCCAACATGCTGGCGACCCTGCGTCGGCGCGAGCTTGCCCGTGTTGCCGGTCAGCTCTCCGACCAGCTTGGCCTCGCCTATGCCGAGGCGCGCTCGGGCGAGCCGGTGGAAGGCACGCTCCGCCGCTCCGTCCAACTCGCCAGCGGCAAATACGCCCTCGTCGAGAACAGCCGCGAATTCACCCTCGTCCCCTGGCGCCCCGTCCTCGAACGCCACATCGGCAAGCAGGTCTCAGGCGTCATGCGCGGCGATGGCGTCTCCTGGACCATCGGGCGGCAGAGGAGCGGGCCGAGCGTGTCGTGAGAATACCGCTGCCGGTCATCGGCTGACCTCCTTGGCGAAGTCATGATTGCTTTAGAAGAGGAAAGTTCAACCATGGAAACTAGTTATGATACAATTTGTTGGGGTGGTTGGATTCAAACCGCTCTTTCGAAGATTCTTTGGTATTGGAGGGGGTTATCGCCGCATATCGTTTCGTCCACGCGGCGGACATTCATCTCGATTCGCCGCTGCGCTCTCTTGCCCTGCGCGATCCTGAGTTGGCGTCGCTGATTGGCAACGCCACGCGGAAGGCATTTGTGCGCATCGTCGATCTGTGCCTGGATGAGCAGGTTGACGCTCTTCTTCTTGCCGGCGATCTCTATGACGGCGAGCAGACGTCCATGAAGACGGCTCGCTTCCTGGCCGAGCAGCTTCGGCGGCTTTCAGATGCTGGCATCCAGACGTTTATCATACGGGGCAATCATGACGCCCTTTCCCGCATTACCAAGGAGTTGGTCTTACCCGAGTCCGTAAAGGTATTTGGCGGACGAGCCGAAGCTGTGCCCGTGAAGCGGGATGCTGGTGCCTTCCCCGTTGTCGTCCACGGCTTGAGCTTTACCCACCCGCAGGCGCCCGAGAGCCTGCTCAGCAAATACAAGCCGCCGGTACCCGACGCTTTGAACATCGGGCTGATGCACACCAGCCTGGCCGGCGCGCTGGGACATGACGTCTACGCGCCATGCAGCCTTGCCGATCTGCAGGGAACCGAGTTCCGATATTGGGCGCTCGGCCATGTCCATAAACGCATGGTCTCGGAAGGTCCGTGCACCGTGGTCATGCCAGGCATTCCCCAAGGGCGGGACATCAATGAGGCAGGTGCCAAATCCGCAACACTGGTGACTATTTACGACGACCGCACGATTCATCTTGAAGAACGCTTTACCAGCCTTGCGCAGTTCGAGCGGATCAGCATCGACGCAACCGGAATTGAAGATTGGGGGAAACTTGCAGTGGCCATCGGCCGCACCCTGGAGGAGGTCCGGCGAGATATCCCGTCCGAGCATCTGGTGGCGCGTCTGCATTTCACCGGCGAGACGCCTCTGGCTTGGCGCATTCGGCGGGACATCGATCTCCTCACGACGGAAGCGCAGGACAGGGCTTCCGTGATTGGCGGCTGTTGGGTGGAAAAGCTTGAGACGTCCTGTCAGGCACCCGGCGCAGCCGCGGCCGGATCATCCGATCCACTGATGGAGCTGCGGCGCTTGATCCAGGACGATGTGGTGGGGTCGGATGCATTCCGGGCCGAGCTGACCGCTGCGGCAGACGAGTTGCGGAGGAAATTGCCGGCCGAGTGTCGCGGGATTTTCGGTTCCAACGAGGCAGCCTTTCAAAACAGTCTAGCGCTTCTGGCGCGGGAGGGCATGGAAGATGTACTTGCTCGTCTTCACGCAGTTGAGAAGGGCGAGCAACTCTGATGCGCCTGCGACGTCTCGATTTGACCCGCTATGGCAAGTTCACCGACCACAGGGTCGATTTCGGCGAAGGCACGCCCGGGACGCCGGATCTTCATGTCATCTACGGCCCCAATGAAGCCGGCAAGTCCACCCTGTTCGCCGCCTGGCTGGACCTCCTTTACGGGATCGGGATGCAGAGTCCGTTTAATTTTATGCATCCCTATTCGACGATGCGGATCGGCGGCGCACTGGAATTCGCCGGCGGTGTACGCGAATTCGTGCGTGTCAAACGGGCGCAGAACAGCCTTCTTGATGCGCATGAGCAGCCTGTTGCCGATAGCGCGATCCTGGCAGAGCTTGGTGGCATCGATCGCGAAGCCTACCGCACCATGTTCTCGCTCGACGACGATACGCTGGAGGAAGGCGGCGAAAGCATTCTGAAGGCCAAGGGGGAGTTGGGTCAGCTTCTTTTCTCCGGCGCCAGCGGGCTTGCCGATCTCAGCCGCAAGATCGGTGATCTGAGGTCGGAAGCCGACGGATTCTACAGGCTTCACGCGCGCAGTGGGCAGTTGCACGATTTGCAAAAGGAGTTGACCCGGCTGAAGGAGGAAAGGGAGCAGATCGATACGCAGGCTTCGAAACACGCCGAGCTCTCGGAAATTGCCAGGCGCGCCAAGGCTCTTTATGACGAAACCGCCACCAGGCGCGGCCAGATCCAGGCGCGTAAGGACGAAATTCAGCGCCTCTTGAATGCGCGCCCGCGCCTAGCGAAGCTGCGCACGATCCGGGGGCAGCTTGCACCGCTCGAAGAACTGCCCAGTGCGCCGCCAGGATGGGCGCAAGAGGTGCCCGCTCTGCGCGACGAAGAGGTCAGGCTTGAAACGCAGATCCAGTTGAATGGGGAAGAGGTCGAGCGGCTGACATTAGCCGTCGATGCCATCGTCGTTGATGATGCGGGCTTGCGTATGGCGGAAAGGTTGGACGAGACCGCTTCCTTGCGTGCCCGGTATGTAACTGCCGAGAAGGATCTCCCGGATCGTCGCCAGAAGCTAAGGGATCTCGACCACGACATCTCCATTCACCTGCGGCAGCTTGAGCGTGAAGGCGAGCCAAATCCGGAGCGCCTCATTCCGCCGGCATCGACGGTCGAACGCCTGCGCGAACTGATCGAATCCCATTCAGGCGTTGAGACGGCGCGGAACAAGGCGGCTGAAGAACTGTCCGAAGCGCGGCTCCGTCTGAAGGAGACCGCAGACAAACTGGCCGACGCCGTTGGAATTACACCGGCGAGTGCTGAGCGGGAAACGCTTCTTGCGCGCCTCAGGGAGGCGCTGGCCGCTTTCCGCACGAGTGATCATGCCGCCCGGCAGCGGCTGGCGGAGCGCGCTTGTCAGGATGCACGGGCGGCGCTCGATGATGCTCTGGCCACCCTGGCACCCTGGCGTGGCGACGTCGAGCAACTCGTCGCCATGGCCGTCCCTTCGATGGAGACCCTTCAGGAGTGGAAGACGGCGCAGCAGGCCGTCCAGAAGAGGGTCGACCAACATGCCAGCGAAATCGAGCGGCTCAGGACAGACTGTGCGCGTCTGTCGACACAGCAGGACGCGGTGAGCAGCGTGACCGGGCTGGTGACCGATCAGGACGCGGCGACAATTCGAGCGGAACGCGACCGCGCATGGGCTGACCATCGAAGCCGTCTCGATGCGGATTCCGCAGATCGGTTCGAAGAGTTGCTGCGCCACGATGACGACATTGCCGCCCGGCGCTTCGGACACATGGCGGAACTGGCTCAGCTTCATGAAGCGGCCAGGACGCTCAAGGTCGCCCGGTCTGACCTTGTTCGCGCCGAGGAACTGCACGCTGCGGCGCGTGCCGAATCCGACGATCTGGCGCGCGAGGCCGCAGAAGCGATTGGCGACATCTCGCCCCTGCTGTCGTCCGATTGGCCATTGTCTCAACTTGAGGCGTGGTTATCCCGCCGACAGAAGACACTGGAGGCGCGTGGCCACCTGCGAGAAGCAGAGCGAGATTTGCAGCAGGCGCAGAACGACGCCCGTGTGGTGAAGGAACGTCTCGAAGCGGCGCTCCGCGCGGTGAAACTGCCTGTTCCGTCGGATACTGAGATCGAGAACCTCGCAGCCACGGCCGAGAATGCGCTTGAAGCTGAAGCTGAGCTTGAGCGCTCCCGTCAGATGCTGGAAGAGCGGCAGCGCGAGGTCAGCGTTCGTGAGCGCGCCCTTGAACGGGCCGAAACGGCTATCCGGCAATGGGATACCGACTGGAAACAGGCTTGCCGTTCCTGTTGGCTCGGGGAGAACGGCGGCGCGCCCTCAATTGCAGACGTGCGGGGCGCTCTCAAGGTAATCGCCGACTTGGCATTCGCCGTGAAGGAAAGAGCGATCCTCGCTGATCGCATCGACAAGATGGAGAAGGATCAGGCTGCCTTTCAAGATGCGGTGATCGCATTGGCGGCGGAATTGGGCATTGCCTCCGCGGACGCTTCCGCGGTCATGAACCTGGTTCGGGAAATTGAGGGGCGAGCGCGAAAGGCAGAGGCCGAGCGCGAGCGGAAAGCCGAGGAGACGAAGCGACTCGATGCGGCACGCGCCGCATCGCGAACACTGGCCGCTGACAAATTGGCCCTTGAGCGGCGTAAGCAAGAAATGACCTCGTTTTTCGGGGTGGGGACGTTCACGGATGTTGCCGCAAGACTCGATCAGATCACGGAACGGCACAGGCTACGCCAACAAGCTACCGAGGTGGAGCAAGAGATCCTTGATGCGCTGCGCTTTACCGATCTCGCTGACGCCGAAGCTGCCCTTGATTCGGCAGACCAGCCCGCGCTTGAAGCAGAGATTACCGAAGTCGCAGCGCAGGCCGAACTCCTGGAGCAGGAGTGGCGCGACTCCTATGCCGCGTACAGAGAAGCAGAGAAACAGATCGAGGCGATCGGCGGCGACGCCAAGGTCGCGGAAATCGAGGAACAGGGGCGCACGGTCCTGTTGGAGATAGAGGAAGGCGCTCGGCGCTACATGCAACTGCGCGCAGGCATTGCCGCCACGGAGCAGGCGTTACGCCTGTACCGAGAGCAGCATCGCAGCTCCATGATGGCGCGCGCTTCCGAGGCGCTTCTCACCATCAGCCGTGGCGCCTATGTGAGCCTGACGACTCAGCCGGACAAAGAGAGCGAAATTCTGGTCGCCGTCGCCGCGGACAAGAGTTCTAAGCTGGTGACCGAGATGTCGAGGGGAACCCGCTATCAGCTTTACCTTGCCTTGCGCGTCGCCGGCTATTCCGAGTTCGCCAAAGCCAGAAGCCCGGTTCCCTTCATCGCCGACGACATCATGGAGACCTTTGACGACTTCCGCGCGGAGGAAACCTTCCGCCTGTTCGCGGAAATGGCGGAGACGGGACAAGTCATCTACCTCACCCATCATCGCCACCTCTGCGAGATCGCTCGTCAGGTTTGCCCGGCGGTGACGGTTCACTCCCTGCCAGAAGATGTACTTCGCGAGCGCCAGCTTAAGGCACGTGTTGATGGCGCGGAATTGAGTGGTGGGCAACACGGGGAATTCATAGAGATGGATATTAACTGAACCTGTTAATGTCGGGGTGTGCAAATGGAAACATCGCCAACACAAGATGATGCGAAAGAGTGCGGTGCGAAGACCGCCACCGTATCGGAGAATATCTTGAAGCAGTTTTTTGATGAACTAGCAAAGGACGAGTCGCTGAGCGAGATCGCGCCTATCCTCCGAAAAACTGTTCTGGACGACGGCGTGTTCAGCGAACCTGCGATACGCGCGGCTCTGTTCCCTGAGGCATCATGATTCGCATCGAGAGGATCCATATTCATGAGTTCCGCGGTATCCGGGAACTGAAGCTCGACCTTAAGAGCCAGAACTTCGCCGCTTGCGGGCCGAACGGGACGGGTAAGAGCGGCATCGTCGATGCAATCGAATTCGCCCTGACAGGCAACATTTCACGGCTTTCCGGCAGCGGCACAGGCGGCCTGTCAGTCAAGTCTCACGGCCCTCACGTTGATAGCCGCGACAAACCAGAGGCGGCGTTCGTTACGCTGGACGTCATCATCCCGGCGCTCGGCGGCAAGAAGGCGACCATTCATCGCACAGTGAAGGCGGCGGGAAGCCCGAAGATCACACCGGCAGACGCCGATGTCGCCGCCGCCTTTGACAGCGTGAACTTGCATCCTGAATTTGTTCTCTCCCGACGGGAACTGATCCGCTACGTCCTCTCCGAACCTGGCCAGCGTGCGAAGGAAGTTCAAGCGCTGCTTCGTCTCGACGACATCGAGAGGCTGCGCGTTGTACTGCAGAAAATAGCAAATGCCTGCAGCAGGGAATTGCCTGGCTTCGAGCGTGCCGAAGCCGATGCGAAGACGAGTCTGCTGACTGCACTGGGCGCACCGCAGTTGACTAAAAAGGCCATTCTCGATGCGGTGAACCCACGGCGTGAGATGCTCGGGCTTGCTCCTCTGGCCGACCTCGAGGCTACGACGTCTCTGAAAGACGGATTGGCGACGACCGCTGCGATTGGCGCCCCAGGGCGTGTTCCCAAAGTTCAGGCCAATGCCGATCTATCGACATTGAAGGAAGCGTTGGAGAAGATCGGATCGGAGGCATTTCAAAGGGTTTGCAAGGAAGCAGGGGCGTCTGCGGCCGAGCTTGAGAAAGACGCTGACAGCTTGAACGGCTTATCACGGGAAGCGCTGCTCAAATCGGCCGTCGAACTTTATGACGGAACTACCTGCCCGGTCTGTGATACTCCCTTCGAACCAGGTGTTTTCGAGGAGCATCTGGCAGCCAAGCTCAGCTATCTCGATGTCGTCACCAAGAAGCGGGCTGCCTTGGAAGCGGAGATTAAGCCGATCCTCGACACGTTACACGCGGCAGGAACGGCCTTGGCGACCATGATTGGCTATGCGTCGCAGTTGTCACCGCAGGTCGATGCGACTGCACTTAGCGCCTTTAAGGCTGTCCTTCTCGGTCGCTACCAACAGCTTCAGAAGCTCCTCCCACTAGACGATACGCGCGCCGTGCTGACAAAGGCGCATGTCGTCCCCGAATTGGTGCCGACACTGGATGCACTTGCAGCCGCTATCAATGCTATCCCGGAGCCAACGAAGCAGGATGCCGCGCGTGAGTTTCTCGTCCTTGCCCAAGAGCGGCTTGAACAGTACAGAGCGGCAAAGCTTAAGGTCGCGGCGGCCAAGATGCGGTCGGAACGTGCTACGAAGGTTTTCACTACCTTTGGCCGGGCAACTACGGCAGGCCTGGAGAAGATCTACAAGGACGTCG
>NZ_JACIYP010000147.1 GCF_014359905.1 Hoeflea sp.
AAGGCCCATTCTGATCGGTTATTGTCTCCTCGATCGATTCGAACTGAGCGGCCTTCTACGCGGTGAAACGTGACATGCAATCGACTGGACGAAGCCGGAGAGTTCGCGCGCTATCGCCGTGGTTGCGGACGTTGCGGCTTTCCGGGCTTGGCGAGCTTTCGGTTTCGACTGCACATCCGCGCTTGTGCTTTCCATGCCGTCTCGCGGATTGGTTCTTTAAGGTGTTCCTGCTCTCAGCTGGTCGCGAGAGGACGCACCTTCTCCAAACAGTTTGCCAGTTTCAGCAGCACTGCGTCCCACCCAACCGGTCCCATCAGCTGGATAGGCAAAGGCAGCCCGGCTGCGTCCCGGCCATTGGGGACTGTCAGCGCGGGAAGACCGGCCACATTTGCAATTCCAACGTAGGGAGCAAACGAGAAATGGGCGTGGGCGTGGCGGGCAGAATCGCGATGGTCCATGGGAAAGGAGCCAACTTTTGGCGGTGGGCTCGAAAGCATTGGAGTGAGTAATATGTCAAAATCCTGGAACTGGAGGGCGAGCGCGGCTGACAGCCTTTCGAGGCCAATGCTCGCTTCTATTATATCGGACGCCGACAGGCTTCGGCCATATTCGAGATCCGCGTCCGTGATTAATTCAAGTTCCCCGTCTTCGAGTGGAGGCACAAGCCGATCAAGGTTCCGCGCCAGATTGGCGCAAAGGATCTTGCCGGCAGTCAATGAAGCCAGGGGACCATGGGCTGAGAGCACATCCGGACTGACGGGAATGATTGTATGTCCTGCATTCCGGAAGATGTCAGACGCGTGCAGAACAGCGTTCTGTCGATCCGCATCGAACACCATTTCGTCCGGAAGCTCCGATATGACGGCAATTCGTAAAGGCTCGGGCACCTGGTCAAAGGCCAGGATGTCGGCGGGAATCAGACCGTGCATCGAACCGGCAGGTTCAGCCGAAAGATAGGCAAGGATTCCCGCCGTGTCCCTGAGGCTCCGTGAGACAACGAGATTGGAGACGAGACCCATGCAATGGTTATCGAAGTCCGGCCCCGCAGGCGATACACCCCGGCTTGGTTTGAGCCCGACAAGGCCGCAGCAGGCGGCAGGGATCCTGATCGAGCCTGCGGCGTCATTCGCGTGAGCAAACGGCACTACGCCGGCTGCAACTGCTGCCGCGGATCCGCCTGAAGAGCCGCCGGGAGAACGGGTTGGGTCAAGCGGGTTTCGACATACCGGTCCAATCGCCGGCTCGCACACTAGATTTCCGCCGAACTCCGGCGCGGTCGTCATTCCGAATATTACCAGCCCGGCCTTTTTGAAGCGGGCGGCAAGGTTGTCGTCTTCGCTCGCCGCTTTTGCTCGCCGCACCATGGACCTGGAACCGGAGATGGTGGCAAACCCTGCGACGCGAACACCGAGATCTTTCATGAGAAAAGGCACGCCGGCAAATGGCGCATCAGTGGCAAGAGCGCCATCCTGTATTGACCGGTCAATCCGGTGCGCTTCTTCAAGTGCGAGCTCCGCATTGATCGTGCGGATCGCTCCCAGATGCGCGTTTTCCTCCGCCCGCTGCAAGGCACTCTCCAGAGCCGACACTGCCGTCGTTTCTCGTTTGCGGATGGCGCCGGCCAGTGCGGTCGCATCCTCGTGTGGCGGCGTTGGCATGGCCTACTCCTGTGGATCGAGTTCTTCACGAAGATCGTTGATCAGTTCCCGGCGCCGGCGAGCGGACGCGCCCAGCCGCACCGTTAGAGTCATGGACAGCAAATTGAGCATGCTCATAACCGATGTGTGGGAAGTTTCCGGTCCCGGCGTAGAGACGTGGCAAATGAGCGGGGTGGCACCATACCTGCGCGCCCTGGCAGCATTGGTTGGATCGGTCAGGACAAAAATCGACAGTCGCGTTGTGCGGGCGAAAGCCAGCACAGGTGTGATGATTTTCGGCCATGGTCTGAGCGCAATCACGATCAACGCGTCGCCTGGGCTCGCCGAAGCCAGTTCTTCCGCCCAGGTTCCGACATTTTCCGATACCGGCTGGATAGATGGCCTGGCGCGCGCCAGCACGACCCGTGCATGGGTTGCCAGGCCCGCTTCTGCACCCAGCCCCATCACCCAAACCCGTTTTGCGCTGCTCAGTTGTTCTGCAACTGCCGCAAGCGTATCAGACCGCAGCTCCTCGAAGGTTCGCGTCAGATTAGCCATCTCCACTTGCAGGTGAAACGGCAATGTTGCCGAGCCTCGCGGCGGATCGACGGGCATGGCCACTTGCTGGACTGGGCCTGTTCGGTTTCGCTCGTCGCGTGCCTGAAGGCGGACATCATTGAAATCAGCATAGCCGAGATTGCGAAAGAACCGTCCGGCCGTCGCCTTGGAAACGCCAGCCAAGGACGCCAGCTCCGTCGCCGAAAACGTCAGGATCTCGTCAGCGCGATCAAGCAACAGGGTCGCGAGCTTCTGCTCACTGGGCGTCAGATTGTCAAATCGTTGCTGGATCGCCAAAGCCAGTCTCGTCGCCATGCTGCGCCACCATATTCACCGTTCGAAAACTGCGGGTTTTATTGCACTCAAATCAAAAAATCTCGATTCCTACATTTTTTTGATGACACTTTCAAAAGTTCATGAAACAGTTGTTTCAGAGTAGCTAGAGTGTGGATTGATTGTAACGGAGAGCCGTCACTTGGTAAAGACAATAATCGTGAGAGAGAAGATTTGGGGAAAGCTCAAGGATGTGGCGTTGCCGGATTCCAGGTTCCACCTGAATTTCGCCGAAGTCATTCCGGATTTCAAAGGCTCGGATGTCGCGACAGATCGGCTGGTCGAAGAACCGTTCGTCAAGTCGGGCGGCTATGCCTTTGTTACCCCCGACAACTGCCTTGTCGATCTCCGACGCCGCATGCTTCTGGCTGGAAAGCCAATGGTGGTGTCAACCTACGGAATCTACAGGGGGTTCTGGCTGCTTGATCCGAAAAATGTGCCTCCCGGGCAGGAGCTTTTTGCCGCCTGGCTTGATGGTCTCGAACATTTCGGTCAGCCGATATCCCTTGCTGAGATCGCCGCGCGGGGGCGGTTCGATTTCATGGTCACCGGCGCATCTGCTGTGTCACTCGAAGGCGTCCGCTTTGGAAAAGGGCACGGCTTTTTCGATCTCGAATGGGGAATCTTCACAGATATGGGCCTTGTTGACGAGCGCACGCCTGTAGCGGCCGTAGTGCACGACGTTCAGGTCGTTAGCGACAAGCTGTTCCCAAGCCCCACCGACATTCTCGTCGACCTGATTGTTACGCCTAGCCAGACGTTTCACGTCAAGGATCGGGCAGCGCGGCCGAGGGGCGTCAACTGGGATCTGCTCGAGCCTGAGCAGATCGCAAACACGCCGCCTTTGCAGGAACTGCAAAAGATTCGCGGCATGACAAAGTAGCCCATCCATCCACCAACCATTGTTACAGGAGATATGAAATGCGTTTGATGTTCGATCGAAGAAAGTTCCTGGTCTCTTCCTCCGCCGGCATGGCTGCCGCAGTGTTTCCCGGGGCGATAGGAGCCTCCAGGGCGGCCACGCCTTTCAATTTCCAGGCATCCTGGATCAATGACGCGGAGTTCGCCGGGTACTTCCTGGCTATTGATAAGGGTTACTATGCGGATGAAGGTCTGGATATGACCTACTTCTCTGGTGGCCCCGATGTCATCCCGGAAAGCACCTTGATTTCGGGCAAGGCCGATCTGACTTTGACCACGCCTGAAACGACCATCACTGCGATCGTGGACCAGGGCGCGAAGTTCAAGATCATCGGGGCTCATTATCAGAAGAACCCGATCGGCATCGTTAGCCTTGCCAAAACGCCGATCATGGAACCCAAAGATATGATTGGCAAGACGATCGCCGTTCCCCCTGTCAATGTGATCAGTCTTGAAGCAGTGCTGAAGCTCAACGGCATTGATCCTGCGGAGGTGAAGTTTGTGCCCTACGCGTACGATCCCACACCAATCGTCAAGGGTGAAGTCGATGCCGCCATCAATTTTACCACCAATGTGCCCTATGCCATTGAACAAGCCGGTGAGAAGGCGACATCGTTCCTGCTATACGACTATGGCTTCACGGTCTACAACAACACGGTCGTCGTCACAGAAGAGACGCTAAATACACGCCGCGCAGAATTGGTTTCCTGGCTTCGGGCCAGCCGCAAGGGCTGGGACGAAAACTTTGTTGATCCAGCCCTCTGGCCACCGAAGTTTGCGGATACTTGGTTCAAGGGCACAGGCAGGACTATCGCCAATGAGGTGTTCTTCAATACCGCGCAAAAACCGCTGATGGAACATCCCGACGGCATATTTGCCATGGATGAGGAAGGCATCGAGAAGAACATCTTCGCCTTGAGCGAGATCGGCATCAAGGCTTCGCGCGACATGTTCGACACCACCCTGCTTGAGGAAATCTGATAGCATGACTGGCGGGCGCTCGGTTTCATTCGAATCCATTTCAAAGAGCTTCGTATTTGGCGGGCGCCCGTTGCCTGTCCTGGAAAAGGTGTCACTTCACCTTGATCCTGGGTCTTTCACGGTACTAATCGGACCGTCCGGTTGTGGAAAATCCACATTGTTGCGGATTGCCGTCGGCCTCGAGACCATCGAAAGCGGGCTTGTCCTGATTGGAGACGACGCTCCCGAAGCCGTTCGCCGCAAAGGCGAGATTGGCGTCGCCTTCCAGGATCCTGCATTGATGCCCTGGCGGTCGGTTCACGACAATATCGCCTTGCCGCTTGATGTGCTCGGCGGTGCCCAGCGGGATCGTCGGGCTGCCATTGCCGGTCTGATTTCCCTTGTCGGGCTGCAGGGTTTTGAGAAGGCGCTCCCTGGGGAGCTATCGGGAGGTATGCGCCAGCGGGTGGCGATCGCCCGGTCACTGGTGACCGACCCTTCAGTGTTGTTGATGGATGAGCCGTTTGGCGCGCTCGACCTTATCCTCCGGCGTCAGATGAATGTTGAGCTCCAGCGCATATGGATGGAACAGCGGCCCACCACGCTGCTCGTGACCCACGGTGTGGATGAGGCGGTTTTCTTGGCCGACAGGGTGGTCATTATGAGCGGACGGCCAGGCCGCGTCGCCGGTATCGTCAATGTTCCATTTGAGCGGCCGCGCTCGGTGTCTGTCTTTCGCGACCCTACATTTCACGCACTGACCGATACAGTGAGCGAGTATCTCGGCGGATATGAGGCGTGAACGACGAGATTAAAGGTCGTCTTTCAACACTCTGGGCAATGTGCGCGATCCTGGCGATGTGGGAACTCGAGGGCCGGTTCAGCCTTGTCGCGTCCGGTGCACTCCCTGCGCCCTCGGCTGTACTAACAAAATTCTGGATCGACCGCAGCGACTATGCATTGCATGCCTGGGCCACGGCGCGCGTGGCTTTGCTGGGCTTTTTGGCCGGCAATATTGTGGCCGTCATCGCAGCGCTTGCCTTTGTCCGATGGCCCGCGACCGAGCGTCTGACGCGCGGCATCAACATCGCAATGTTCGCGCTGCCGCCGATCGCCATCGTGCCTATCCTGGTGATCGCCTTGCCGGGCGATTGGCCCGGTCTGGTACTGGCCGCTGTCGCGGTGTATTTCCCGACGATGACCGCGACGCTGGCAGGACTGTCAGAGGTCGATCGTCGCGTTGTGGATGTCGTGCGCGTTTATGGTGGTGGCGAAGGCGCCGTCATGCGCTGGGTGCGGCTGCGCGCCGGCCTGCCGGCGCTGCTTGGCGGCATGCGCGTTGCCGGTCCGGCCGCAGTTCTCGGCGCGATTCTCGCGGAATTCGGCAGCGGCAGCCGATGGGGACTGGGCAGCTATCTTCTCGGATCAATCGGCAGTGGCGACGCCAGCAGGCTTTGGGGGATCGGTCTGACCGCAACCGCGATGGCGGGTCTTGCCTATGGCGCAGCCGCCTTGGTCTCCGCGCGCATGACCGGCGCCACCCGAGCTGTCACCATGACCACCAGCCTGCCTCTCCAACCCGCGACATTTGGCGGACGCAACGACCTCTTGATTCGAGTTGGCGCTTTCGTGCTTCCCTTTGCCGTGTGGTGGCTGCTGCTTGTTATAGGCCAGCTTTCACCTATCATCGCCAAGACGCCATTTGGCGTTTTCGACTACCTATTCTTATCGCCTGGATCGCCAAAAGCGCAGACGCGCATTCTCGCTGCGCTCGCAGAGACCCTGCCTTTGACGCTGTTGGGGATGGCTGCAGGTCTGTTTCTTGCGCTGCTTTTGGCCATGCTGGGTTCCGTCAAACCCGCCCTGGCGCGAGCATTGCTGCCTGTTGCGTTGGTAACGCAGACCATGCCGCTTGTCGCGTTGACGCCACTTCTGGTGCTGATTTTCGGGCGAGGAACGGCGGTCACCCTCGCCATCACAGTGTCAGTGACATTTTTTCCGTCCTTTGTGGTGATCACGCACGGCCTGACTTTGGTCCCAAAGGCCGCGTTCGAACTGGTCCGCGCCTATGGCGCCTCGCGCATGCAGGAATTGAGATTGATCTCGCTTCCTGCGGCCCAGGCGTGGCTGTTTGCCGCCGCACGACTGGCTGTACCGCGGGCGCTTCTGGGCGTGATGATCGCCGAATGGCTGGCGACCGGCAGGGGACTAGGAAACCTGCTCAACCAATCCCGCGGGTATCTGGATTACGGCATGATCTGGTCGGTGGCGCTAGTCGCCGTTCTTGTTTCGATCGGGATGTATCAGGCATTGCTTTCGGTAGAGCGTTTGGTCAGTAAGAGGCAGGGGTAAAAATGCCCGGTACGGCGATGTCTTGGGGCCGCCCGGCTATTCGTCAGCGACCCAGCGTCTGGACCACCAGTTCGGCTGCCACTGCACCGGAAAACTGCTGCTGACCAGCGATCAGGTTGCCGTCACGCGCGGCAAAGGCCTTGAACATGGAGTCCACGATAAAGTTGCTGCCTTCGATCTTTTTTGCCTCTTCCTTGATCCAGAGCGGCTGGATATTCATACCGACGAAATCATCGGCGAACGCTTCCTTCTGTGTCCACTACCACCCCCAACAGCAGAAACTTTGGCTAATCCACCAACTCGTCATCGTCCGGTTCGACCGAAAGCGGTTCCGAGTTTACCGCATGTCGGCTGAGCAACCCTGCATTTTCAAGCCCATCCATATCTGGGAGGTAACGCAACGTGTCCAACCCAAACGCCGACAGAAAATGCCTGGTCGTCACATAGGTATAGGGCGCCCCGGCGTCAGACTGCGCAGTCCCGAGGAAACAAACCCCGCGCCGCGCAATGCGCTGATCGTATCGCGAGAAACCTCCTTGCCAAAAATCTTACCGAGCTCACTCTTCGTCACCGTCTGGAAATAACCAATCGCCATCAACACCATGGACCCGTGTTCGGACAGCACCGCGGCAGCCGAGCGCGTCGGCGCGGAAGAAGCCCGGATCGCCGCCGCGTAAGCCACACGGGTTCGATGCTGCCAACCACCGGCAACCGAAACCAGCTCATACGGCCTGGAACGAAGTTCCTCGCGCAGATCTTCAATGAGGAGATCAATGCTGTAGTCCTTACCGACAACGCGCGCCAAAATCTCGCGCGTCACTGGCTCGCCTGAGGCAAAGATCACTGCCTCGACGCGCATCATACATTCCCGCCACAACAAATCCGCCGGCAGATCCCCCAACTCCCGATCAAGGAGACGTTCGTCTCCTTCACTTGATCGCGTTCTTCGTCTGGACTTCGCGGTGCTGGTTCCGGTCATCGTCACAATCCATAGATCCGGAAAGACGATCGACCAGACAGCTCCCGCACGGCGCCAAAACTCTGAAGCCGTTCGAACAGTCGGGTTGCCGCCCAGCGGGACAGGTTGCTGCCGGGTGCGGTGGCCGCAATCGCATCCTCATTGAGCAATGCCTGGTTCACTGGCTCCGCTCCCTTGGTGCGCACTTTTGGAGCAATGGCCAGAAGCTGATCTGCCCGACGCGCGATCTCGCCTGCCGAGTGCAGAGCGCCCACGGTGCCGTCAACCAGAGCCAAACAGATAGTTGTGGCGAACGCCACTTCGCCGGGGCGAACGCGCCCCCTTCCCCCAATGGTGCGAAACGCTGAACCATAACGTTCGGACAGCAGAAGCGGGACAGGTTTTGGCCATTTGAGTTTTTGCGCCAGGACACTGTCGGCCAGAATAAACGCCAGCACTTCGGCGTCCGGGCGAACGGCAGAAATCGCCGTAATGAGGTCCGCCAACGCGAAGGGTGCCGCCCGTCCGGACTGAAGCGCAGCATCGACCAGATCAGGAATCGCTGCAAGGTCTTCATCCCATCCGAGCGCCAACAAGAAAGCGAGCTCTTTCACGAAGGTCATGGTGACACCCCGGCTCGGCCTGGCGATCTGTTTGTGGCCAAAAACAGCTTTCCGGCCGGCCCCGGATCATCACCTGGGGCAGTGAGCAAAATCGCGTCACGCAATGCGTGCTCGTCCTCGTTGCGCCCGACAATCGGACGGCGACTGCGGCGCATTTCAGTGCCTGACGGGACCGCCAGCATCCCGCCCAGACCGGATCCCGGGCGAACGCGAAGTTGATGAAGCACAAACCGAGATTATTCGATGGATTTTCGAACAGTATGCACTGGGCCGATCTCCGAAGGAACTAGCCGTGGCGCTGAACAGTCGCGTCCCCAACGTTCCCGGACCCCGGGGACTAAAATGGCGAGATACAGCGATCCGCGGCCACCGGGATCGCGGCACAGGGATTCTTAACAATGAAAGTTACATCGGGCGGATCGTGTTCAACCGCCGCCAGTTTAGAAAAACCCCTGAGACCGAGAACCGCGAAGCCTGGATGAACGACAAAAGTGAATGGGTTGTGGGAGAGGCCCCGGACCTTAGGATCATCGACGACGAATCGTGGGCTAAGGTCAAGAAGCGTCAACTTGAGGTCGAGGCAAACTTCAATCAAACAGCGAGTAACCGCCTCAACCGGTCGCATCGGCAGCAATATCTTCTCAGTGGCCGCCTGGAATGCGCCCATTGCGGCGGTCCCTACGCGGTCATGGCCAAAAACCGCTACGGCTGCACCAATCACCAGAAGAAACTTCCAATCGATCATCTTGAAGGGGTTGTTTGCCCGAACCACAAGACAATCAACCGCGCGGAACTGGAAGCACGCGTCTTGGACCCTATCCCCTTGAATCTCCTCTCAATCGAGAACATCACGTCGGTTCAGGACAGCATCAACAAGAAGCTCGCCGCGACACAGAAAACCAGTGAACGGTCAAAGGGTCAACTTCAAGCAAACCTGCTGGATGTAACGCGACGGCAGGAGATCGTGGCAAACCAGATCACTGAGCGGCTGATGGCTGGTCAGATGCAAATCGAAGCATTCAACAAAATGCTCGACGAACTCCAGAAGACTCGCATTGAGCTCGAAGCTGACCTGGACCGGGCCGCACTCAAACACTCAGGAGGGACAAGGACGTTTTCGATCAACCCATCCATGTACCAGCTCGCGATGCGGGCACTCACGGCTTTTACGCGGACGGGAAACACCGAACACGACGACGTGCAACAGCATTTCAATTTCCTCAGGGAGTTGATCCAGAAGGTCGTTATCGCCCCGTCCGCGGACGGCAAGTCTGCTGACCTGACGATCCACGGCCGATTGGCCTTGATCCTGGCATCCATGGCAGCGTTCCAGGACTACAGTGCCGGCCTTCGAGAGCAGCATAAAAACGACTACGCTCGCTGGTAACGGCGGGCGGTTTGAAGGATAGCAAAGAGAAGCTGGACTTCCTTGCCCGTTTCCGCGCGGTCCTTGGTGAGAAGGAGTCCGAGTGGAAACGGTTACAAGTTTCGGTGGTTGCGGGGGCAGGATTTGAACCTGCGACCTTCAGGTTATGAGCCTGACGAGCTACCGGGCTGCTCCACCCCGCGATAAGTTCTGAGCGTCCGGGGTTTGCCCGGCCTTTTGTTTGCCGATCCTCGAGGCGTTGCCTCTTGCGGTCCGGCGGGGGCTGCTCGGCCCCTTTGATGCCATGGTTTTTGTTTCATGGCGAAAGGCAAAACGGGCCGCATGTGCGACCCGCAGGGTGTTCCAAGTTTCGTAAGATGAGAAGATATCAGATATGTTGCGCTTTGCAGACCTGGCAGCGACCTACTCTCCCGCGTCTTAAGACGAAGTACCATCGGCGCTGGGGCGTTTCACGGCCGTGTTCGGAATGGGAACGGGTGCAGCCGCCCCGCCATGACCACCAGGTCGGCAAAGCGCAACATGCATATGGCGACATATGCAAGCTGATTGAGAAGCTGGCGGGAGGCTAGTCCCTTTTGTCTTTGAACACGTCTTCTGTCTTGATTTCGGACACGGAGCGAAGCTCCGCAAGGCCAAGCGGCCGTCGCGCCTTATGGCGCGGCCCGTCCGGAGCGGAGCGATCGAAGATCGCGTCAGCGTCAGGACAAAACAACTACATCGAACTTCGTTCGATGAGCACAAGCAATGAGAACGATCAAGCCGATCGAGCTATTAGTACTGGTAAGCTTCACACATTACTGCGCTTCCACACCCAGCCTATCAACGTGGTAGTCTTCCACGACTCTCAGGGAATACTCGTTTTTGGGTTGGTTTCCCGCTTAGATGCCTTCAGCGGTTATCCATTCCGTATATAGCTACCCTGCTATGCCGTTGGCACGACAACAGGTCCACCAGAGATACGTCCACCCCGGTCCTCTCGTACTAGGGGCAGATCCCATCAATATTCCTACACCCACGGCAGATAGGGACCGAACTGTCTCACGACGTTCTGAACCCAGCTCACGTACCGCTTTAATTGGCGAACAGCCAAACCCTTGGGACCTGCTCCAGCCCCAGGATGCG
>NZ_JACIYP010000148.1 GCF_014359905.1 Hoeflea sp.
AATGCATACCGGTGCCCAGCTGTCACAGACCGATGTGAATAATGTCGCGACCACCCTCCAAATCCACCTCGACGCATCGTTATTGAATGGTGGCAGTGGGCACCTTCGATTCGCCACCAATGCTCCGATATGCTAGAATTCGATTTCGTGTTAATCACGGGAGGTGGTAATGCGGGCGCGCTTTGCGGCAATCATATTTTCGTGTCTCATGCTTCCTGCAAGTGCAAGCGAGCATCAAATATTCTATACTGCAAATCTTGAGGGTCGCACAACGATCAACATGAACCTTGTTAGCAGTGACGTTGCCCGTGATGGCGATTTTGACGTTGACGTGGTGATCACTGTGATGAAGAAAGACGCCTTCGGGACATCTCTGTACGTCGACCGGTCGAGACATTTGGCAAGCGTAAGATGTGGCTCCCCGGCAACAATCAAAATTAGGAAAACCGACTACATTGTCGATCCCGCGGTTTCTGCCGGGATTGACTGGAAGCACGATCTTTGGATGTTCGTGTGCAGGCCGCCGATGTCGTGAACGGTCCTGAATTGGCAGAGCACCGTCGGCGGTGGTTGTGGAAAGCCGATTGCGAGATCGACACCACGCTTTCTGTCCGGGTTCGCTGAAGCAGGATTTTTAGATCGGCAGGGAGTGTCATGAGCGGCCCCAATTCAACGATGGACCGCTCATAAGCACCTTACTTCAGTTCGATAACCGTCAACTTGCCGTCCAGTCGGTCGGCGACGAACTCGATCGCCGATCCCTCTTTCATCTTTTCAAACATTGCCTCGTCCTTGACGCGGAACACCATGGTCATGGCCGGCATGTCGAGATTCTTGAGTTCTTCATGGATCAGGGTGACCTTCTTTGCCTTTGCATCGACCTTCTTGACAGTGGCCTTGGTGAACTCCATGGCGAAGGCGCCCGAAGCAAGGCCGAGGGCCAGAATGGTAGCGGCTGTGATTTTGAGAATACGTGTCATCATTGTTTCTCCTTGAGGCTTATTTCGTGGCTACAGTGACGCTGCCGTGCATTCCTGAGGCATAGTGACCAGGTACAAGGCAAGCGACTTTGAAGGTGCCGTCATTGGTGAATTTCCAGATAATTTCACCGGACTCGCCAGGCGCCAGCCGAACCGCGTTCGGATCGTCGTGTTCCATCTCCGGGAACTTTTCCATCATCGCCTTGTGCTCCATGATCTTGTCTTCTTGATCGAGGACGAATTCGTGGTCCAGTTCGCCTACGTTTTTGATCGCGAAAACAATAGTTTGACCCTTGCTTACTTTGAAGTCGCTCGGGGTGAATATCATTTGGCCGTCGTCGGTCTCTTTCATGGAAACGCTGATGGTCTGGGTGGCCCGCGCCTTCTCGCCAGGCTCGCCGACAGCCATGGCCTCACTGTGGCCGCCTGCGTGCGAACCGGCTGCGAGGGCCGGAGACGCGATCGCCGCGAGGAACAGTGCGATAATTGCAGTTTTCATGGTTTAGTCCTTTGGTTGTTGCATTGGATCGAGTTGATGATCAGCCGTGCTTCATGGGGCTGGGCGTGATCTGGGTCTTTGCGTCGTTGGCCTTGGTCGTCTCGGGCAGTTCGCCCGTCCACTCCCATGCCTGCGTACCGGGTGGATTTTCGTACCAGCCGGGATCGGTATAGTCGTCGGCCGCAATCCCCTCGCGAACCTTGACGACGGAGAACATGCCGCCCATCTCGATCGGGCCATGTGGACCCCATCCCGTCATCATGGGGACCGTGTTTTCGGGGATCTCCATTTCCATCGCGCCCATATCAGCCATGCCGGCCATGCCCATCGGCATGTATTCGGGTTGGATCCTGCGGATTTTCTTGGTGACGGATGTCTTGTCGACGCCAATGAAGGTCGGGACGTCGTGGCCCATGGCGTTCATCGTGTGATGCGATTTGTGGCAATGGATTGCCCAGTCGCCGAGATATTTCGCATCGAACTCGTAAGCACGCATTGCCCCGACGGGGATATCGATGCTGACTTCCGGCCACCGCGCCTCGGGGCGAACCCAGCCGCCATCCGTGCAGGTGACTTCGAAGTCGTAGCCGTGCATATGGATCGGGTGGTTCGTCATGGTCAGATTGCCGACCCGCACCCGCACACGGTCGTCCTTGGATACAACCAGCGGATCGATCCCGGGAAACACCCGGCTGTTCCATGTCCAGAGATTGAAGTCTGTCATTTCCATGACACGCGGGACATAAGTGCCGGGATCGATGTCGTAACCGCTGAGCAGGAACACAAAATCCCGGTCGACCGGCATGAATGCCGGGTCCTTGGGATGGATGACGAAGAAGCCCATCATGCCCATCGCCATCTGGACCATCTCGTCCGAATGCGGGTGATACATGAAGGTGCCCGACTTCACGAGATCGAACTCGTAAACGAAGGTTTTACCCACCGGGATATGCGGCTGCGAAACCCCGCCAACACCATCCATGCCGGAAGGCAGGATCATGCCATGCCAGTGGATTGTCGTATGCTCCGGTAGCTTGTTGGTGACGAAGATGCGCACGCGGTCACCCTCTACAGCTTCAATTGTCGGACCTGGAGACTGACCGTTGTAACCCCACAGATGTGCCGTCATGCCTTCAGCCATTTCCCGTTCAACCGGTTCGGCGATCAGGTGAAACTCCTTGACGCCGTTGTTCATGCGATGGGGAAGTGTCCAGCCGTTGAGAGTAACGACAGGCGTGTAGTCCGGCCCTGAGGAGGGACGTACAGGGGTCTGGGTTTCCGCCGATTCCATGATTGCCGCTTCCGGCAGCCCCATATTCGAAGTTTTGGCCCAAGCGGTCGTCGAGACAAGTGCCGCGCTTGCTCCGAGTATCTGTCTTCTGTTGAACATCTCAGTTTCCTTTCTCAGTGTCCGGCGCCGCCAGCGGCGGCCGTGGCAACTTCGATTTCACCGCCTGCTGCTCCCACGCCGCCGCCGTAAATGGCAGGCGCGAGATTAGCCTCGGACAACCAGAAATCGCGTTTTGCATTGACAGCGAGAAGGATCGAATTGACCTTTTCACGGCTGTCGGCGAGCAGTTCGAACGTGTTGCTGATCATTCCGTTGTAGGTGAGGAGCGACTCCTCCTCGATCTTCGTGCGCAACGGCACGACACTGTTGCGGTAGTGCCTGGCGATGTCGTAGTTGGACCGATAGGCCTGGTAGGCTGAACGGGCCTCGGAGCGCACGTTCACAGCCTTCTCGGCAAGCAGGTTCGCGGCGCGCATATATGCGAGCTCGGACTTGCGCATGCGCGCTTGTCCGCTGTCGAAGATCGGAATGACGAACTCGAGTTCGACATTTCCGGTGGTCTGCTTGTGCTTTTCGCCATCCTCCAGTTCCCGCTCGGTCTCGAAACCGGAGAGGATCTCGAGATCGGTGACGTAGCGGGTCGCTTCAGTGAGCTTGAGCGACTTCGCGGTCGCCTCAAGGTCGAGCTTGGCCATCTGCAGATCGACACGGCGTTGAAGAGCTTCCGCCTCAATCATATCCCGGTTGATCAGTCCCCTTGGCAGCTGCGGCAAGCGATTGGGGACCTGAAAGTCGAGGTCCGCGCCCCACAGTCCCATAAGCCTTGACAGCTCCTCTTTTGCCAAACGCGCTTCCAGGCGGGCTTTCGCAGTCTGGCCTGCCAGTTCGGCATAAAAGACATGCTCGCGGGCCTGACCACCCTTCGTCATGGAGCCAGCTTCACCAAGTTTCTTTGCCAGTTCCGAAGCAGCATCAGCCGTGGCTTGTGCCTGGTTGAGCTGGGCAACGGTTTCCCAGGAGGCAACGGCTGTGATCCAGGCACGTCTCGTATCGGCTGCCAGCTGCAGCGTTTGCATCGCCGCAGCAAGTTCCGCTTTCCGCAAAGCAGCGTCAGCTATCTCGATATTGCTCTTCCGAGTGGCCAAAGCCAAAATATTGGCGGCAATCACGCCTTCGACGGCTTTGAACGCGACCAAGCCCGGCGTACCAATACCCGTCAGACCCAAGGAAACCTTGGGGTTGACCAACATGGTGGATTGCCAGGCGTTAGCTGCAGCATCTCCAAGATCGGCATATGCCGCTTGAAGTCCCTTGTTGTTGATGAGGGCGACTTGTACCGCCGTATCGGCATCAATGGTCTTCTTCGTCATCAATTGCCTGACCCGGCTCTTGGCGGCTTCCGCGTCGTGACGATTTTGGATCCAGACGGTGTCCTTGCCCGCCGCGGCCAGCGTCTTTCCGGAAACGGTAGAAAAGCCCGCATTGGCAGCCGAATAATCGACCGCAGAAACACACCCCGTCAGAAACAACGGTAACGCCAGTGCTGCAGCGAGTTTGATATTGGGTGTCGTCATGACTCAGCTCCCTTCGGGGCCTGAGCATCATTCTGATTTCGCCACGGCTTTGGATCGACCGGGATGCGGTGCGTGTAGTCCACGACGGGACTGTGAAAGTGGATGGGGCGAGCAGTCGCCGTGGTCGCGGCGACGTCGCCCGAAGCAATGACTTCTGGAGGCAATGTGGCTGCGCATCCGCTCGCAATGAGCGGCACTGCGGCCACCAGAAATGAGATTTTCATGGTTTGATCCGAGTAGGAGATGTCAGCGACGCAAAGAGCAATCCATGCTCAAATGCGCACGTTCAGACCCGCAAAACGGGCATTCCTACTCAGATTCTGGGTGGGCGGTGAAGGCCCGGGAATTCGCCGAAAATGAAATCTTCATCTACAAATTCGCGGATAGCTGACACAACAGGATTGATCGAGGAATCATGAAATGTCACCAGCGTGAAGCTTGCGCAGACATCGCTGCAACATTCCTGCTTTACAGGCCTCGAACCGTCGGTGTCTGTCGATACATCATCATGATCGTCATGCAACGCCATCTGGATGACCGGGTGACCCATCGTCTGGGATAAACTTGCTTGATTGTCGGCAGTTGGAGCGCTGTGCTTGGCCGCTGCCGCATTTGACAATGAGTAGCCGGCCAGCGATGCGATGATCGCTAACCTGATGAGAACCAGCAGCTTCCTGCAAATGATTCGATACATCACGCTCATGTCCATTAGGTAGATTTAAACCGCTCCGACTTCAAGCGCTCGAATTGACTTCTTTTGGTAACGATTTCTTAACCAATTGAGACTCTTTCGCCTCATCAAAGCTGTTTCCCGTCGAGGGCAGTTGGCTTCAGGATGCAGGCTTTTCTGTGACGTTCTCCGGGAATTGAAATACGAGAGCGCCGGGTTCACTGCAATGTCACCATATGATCATTGTGTGATAGCAATACGTCTTTACTTCTTAGGTTCTGTACAAGGGGTTTGACCCGTCTCAAACGCCGATCTCACCCATCAGACAGTCGAGGGCTTAGTCCTACGGCAGTCGTGCGCCCGCGCCCAAATCGGGGATGTCTGCGCGAAGCCACGGATCAAGACAGCCGACCAATAGCTTGGAGATGGGGCGGAGGCACCGAACGGCAGTTGCGAAAACGTCTACCGCGGTCGCATTCGGCAATAGCGGGCACGAACGTTCCTGCCTCTCGAAGTCAAGCGAGTGCGCCTCAGCTAACTGTGAACTGACCCATCATGCCCGCATCCTCGTGCTCGAGAATGTGACAGTGGAACATGAAAGGATTTTCCTTGTTGGCCGGATGTTCGAACCGAGCGAGGATTTCGGTCTCGCCGGGCACGAAAACTGTATCCTTCCATCCCGTGTTTTCGGCACGTGGCGGCAATCCGTCCTCGCTGAGGACACGGAACTGGACGCCATGGACATGGAAAGGGTGCGCGACCATAGAACTGCGTATAATCCAGCGTTCCACCGAGCCCAATGCAACTTTCAAATCAATGCGATCCATATCGAAGGGCTGGCCATTGATGGCAAAACCGCCGCCGCCCATCATCATGCCCATTCCCATGTCCAAGGAAATTTTACGGGTCTGTGTGTCCAACCCCACCAGTTCTTCAAGCGGATCGCCAATCTTATCTGGAAGGCTTGTTATCCGGGCGGACAACGTTTCATCCAGTGCAAATTCGAGCACACCATAGGCCTGATTGGGATCGCTCATCAGCACAGGCGCGCTAGCACCCGAGAAATCCACGAGAATTTCAGCTCGCTCTCCGGGAGCCAATTGGAGCACATCGAGCGCGACGAGTTGCGGCAGGTAACCGCCATCGGTTGCCGCCAGATGCAAGGGGCGGCCGTCGCTGAAGAACAGATTGTAGATGCGCGCGTTCGACCCATTGAGCAGGCGCAGCCGCACAATCCCATTGGGAACCGCCGCGACCGCCCCCGATTGACCGTTAATGAGCATCCGGTTGCCATGAAACCCGTGCATCCGGTCCATCATCGAAGGTTCATAAACCATGCGACCGTTGCGGTCGAAGCTGCGATCCTGCAGGACGAGCGTGAGGTCATCAATGCCATAGGCCGATGGCAGGCCTCGATCGTCATCCCTGCCGTCAGTGATGTGTATGACGCCGGCCAAGCCGCTGTAAACCTGTTGCGCCGTGCGTCCGTGAATATGAGAGTGATACCAGATGGTCGAGGGATCCTGCTTCACCTGCATGTCCGGCTTCCAGATTGTTCCTGGAAGCACCGGCTGATGCGGACCTCCGTCATGGTCGCCCTCAACCTTCATCCCATGCCAGTGCACACTCACCGGTTCGTCCAGAGTGTTGCCGATTTCCGCAGCCAGCGGGCCGTTCTGCATGATCACGGTGGGCCCCAGATAGCTCTGATTGTAGCCCGCAGTCGGCACCGCAGGCCCGCCCAGAAAACTGCTGCTCCCCACCTCCGCGGTCATGGCAAGCTTGCCACTGGCGCGGGTGTCGATGATCGGGGGCATCGCGAGCCGTGGCGGAGTTTCCGTGGCGAAGACACTGCCCGCCCATGCTGATCCCCCACCTGCAACAACAAAGGCTCTCGCGGCAGAGGTCAGGAAATCACGTCGATTCATGTTGTACCTTTGATCTTTCGGTTTCTTGGCAGTGGGAGCGAATGGAAGCGGCATGAAGTTACCCGACCGAAAACCGGAACGTTCGCGGTCGAAACGACGGTGCGGCATGCCTAGTCGCCGAGCAATTTCCTTCGCTCATCAAATTCCTTGGAATCGATCTCGCCACGCGCATATCGCTCCTTAAGGATATCATGGGCGCGACTGGAAGATTGACCAGCACCTGGCACAAAACCGGAACCCATGTGCCTCATGACATAGATAACGGCAGCCACGATTCCGACAATCACCAAGATCATGAAAATCGGTCCGAGCACCATGCCAAACCCTCCCCATTGATCACCTCCCCACATCATTCCATGACCATACTGGAACGGAGCGTTGCCTCCGGGTATTTCACCGACCTGTGCAAGGGCAGCCGTCGCCGATAGCGGAACCAAAGCTACAATTTTGGCAAATTTTGAGAACAGATTCTTACTCATTTCACGCCTCCATAGGCAGGGGCCAAACGCCCAAACCAGTTCAAGATACCGGCGCCTGAGTCGAATGACATTGATCTCTATCAATGTTCGATGGCGCTTGAATTTCTTTACGATTTATCTTTATATCTCCAACAAGGCTCAATTGTGATTGATTATGTTTTTTCTATTACAAACTATTGAGAAATTTAATATTTACATTCTCGACCTTAAAAGCTTGGCGTAACAATAAAGAAGCTTATGGAACATTCCCGTGCTCGAGGTTTGTTAAACGAATACTTATGTTCAATTTCAGGACTCAAGAATGCTCTACGTTCGCTTTTTGCGGATGCTCACGGTTTCGACGATCGCCATATATGGATTGGTTTACCTGAAGACATATGCATGGGATCACGTTTTGTCAGCGGAACGCGCAGTTTTGCCGCACTGTTCATGGGCGCCTGACCGACACAAAAAGGATTGATGAGTGCTTTCAGCCGTAAAGGCCGACGCGACAAGCGGGACGTAACGGATACCTGGGCAGCGCAAACAAAATTGCGATCATCCCTTTTCAGCAACAACAGGAAAAAGATGACACTTGTCATCCTTTTACGTCACCCTTGCCATCTCAGTCTCGTTTCTGTGCTCGTTGCTCGAAGCAGCCCTGCTCAGCATTGCCCCAACCCATACGACGACCATCAAGGATACCCGACCGCAAGTGGCGGCGCGGATCAAAGGCTTGAAGGCCAATGTTGATCGATCTCTGTCGGCGATCCTGAGCTTGAACACAGTCGCCCATACGGTCGGCGCGGCGGGCGCCGGAGCCCAGGCGGCCATTGTCTTTGGCGAGGCTACCATCGCCGTCTTCTCGGCTGTTCTGACGCTCACGATCCTGGTGATCTCGGCGATCATCCCCAAGACGCTCGGCGCGTTGTACTGGAAGAGTTTCGCGCCGTTTGCGGCGCGGATCCTGCCGGTGCTTATCTGGTCGATGTGGCCGCTTGTGAAGATGTCGCAAGCGATCACGCATGTGCTGTCGCGGGGCAAACTGCAATCTTCGGTCAGCCGGGAGGAAATCGTCGCCATGCACGATATTGGCCGCCGCGAGGGCATCATCGATCACGGCGATTCCAAGGTGGTGGCAAACCTTCTCAAGTTCGACCGCTTGACGGTCAGTGATATCATGACGCCCCGCACAGTGATCTTTGCGCTCGATCAGGCCTCCAACGTCGAGGAGGCCTGAACGAGCGCAAGCAGGAGCTCAGGTTTTCACGCATCCCGATCTTTGACGGCTCGGTCGACACCGTCACAGGGTTCGGGCTCAAGACCGATCTGCTGTTCGAAGCCATCGAGAACAACGGACGGAAGCAGCTGCTGGAATTCAAGCTCGACCTCGGCACAGTCATCGAGACGACCTCGCGTGACGAATTGTTCGACACCTTCGTCCACAAGGATCGTCATGTCGCCCTTGTGGTGGATGCCTATGGAGGAACCGCAGGCATCGTCACGCTTGAAGATCTCATCGAGACCTTGCTCGGCGAAGAAATCGTCGATGAACTGGACGGCTTTGCGGATCTGCAGGCTTACGCCCGCAAACGCTGGAGGGAGCGGCATGCGAAAAGCACCGTTGACTCGCATCCATAAGCATCACCATCCGTTGCAGTCGGGGTCCCTGTGCTCCAAGGGCGCCTGGCAGCCTGCCTGCGCGGGCCTGCACGAACTGCTCCTCTCCGGCCCATGTGCCTTCACAGCATGAGGGCTCCTGAGTGGCGCGGCCTGTCCATGAGAGCCGCGCCGAACACCGCCGCAACGCGGCGCCGGAGCGTCACAGGACATGCAGACCGTGCGTTGTCGTTCCCATGGCAGCGCCGGCCATCGTCCCCACTCAGATGGATCCCACCGGCTTCACATGCCGCAAGCTCTTGATCCAGTGGGCGATCCAGACAAATGGGAACCATCTGCCTGCACCGCCCCGCTTGATCATCAGGCAACCATGAAATCCCCCGCCGTCAGCGCAAGGCCCGCGCTCAGCGTGGCGAACTGGATGGCTGCCGCGGCGCCGTTGCCATCGCTGTCGTAAAACAGCGCGCCCGTGCCGGAATTGTAGATGATGCGGTCGCTGGCGTCGTTTGCGGACGCGCCGACCTGGAACTCCGAAGCCGCCAGCACCCCGGGCGTCGTCAAGGCGGTGAAGACCGCATTCTCGAGCGCAATGCTGTCGACGCCCACGGTGAAGTCGGTGACCGTGTCCACGTTGCCGGCCGCATTGAGGCTCGTGTTGAAGACGAAGATGTCGTTGCCCGCGCCGCCATTGAGCGTGTCGTTGCCGGTGCCGCCGACAAGAGTGTCATTGCCGTTGCCGCCGAACAGGCTGTCATTGCCATCGCGCCCGTAGATCACGTCGTTGCCGTCAGCACCCCAGATCGTGTTGGCCCCGGCGTCGCCGCGCAGTCTGTTCACGCCTTGACTGGATGCCGTAAGATATACGTCAGTGCTCTTTTGAGAGTGGATTTAGCCGGCTCGATCGGTCCAGATTCTGTACAAGCCTTCCAAACAATCAGTAAGTTGCGGCCCGTCTGCGCAAGACGGCGCTCAGCTTGATGAAGTCGTTGGCCGCCGCATCGCCACCGCTTTCACACAACAGCGCGCGGTGGGTCCGGGACCTACCGCGTTACCGTTTCGACACATCCCGCCTCGCGCCGCTCTACAGCGCCATTGAACAGGCTGCTGGCGCAGAGTGACGCCAGCCAATGACCGCCCCTCACGCAAACACGAAGTCACTCGCCTCGATCAGGCCGGCCGCGCCCTGCACCGTGAACTGGCCGCCGGCGAACGTCACCAATGCGTCCGCGCCCGCCGTACTGATGGTCACGTTCGCCATCGAGTTGACCAGCGTATGGCTGGCGAAGTCGAACCGGTCGAGCCCGTTCTGGAACCCCTGGATCGTGTCGGCGCCGGAGTTGTTGAGGAAGCGGAAAATGTCGGCGCCGGCCCCGCCATTGAGAGAATTGTTGCCCGAATTGCCGGTGAGGATGTTGTCGAGCCCGTTGCCGACGGCGTTGACGTTGTCGGTTCCCGTCAGCGTCAGGTTCTCGAGGTGCTGGCTCTGCAGGTAGAGCG
>NZ_JACIYP010000149.1 GCF_014359905.1 Hoeflea sp.
CACAGCCGCTCAGCACCATCGCCGCCAGGGCGAGCGCCGCGGCGCGCGAAACAGAGGAAAAGCTGCGGAGGCGAACGGATCTGGCAAAATATGACATGGAAATTCCTCGGGTTGCGGAAGACCAGAGCACCGGGCAAAGGTGCGGTCAAGGGCCATGTGCGCGGGCGAGCGGCGGGCCGCGCAACAACGCGGCCCGCCTCATCGGGTTCCCTCAGGACAGAACGCGCCTGACGGCGGCAAGGCGGCTCAGGACCAGCTGATCGAGCGCCAGCACGACGAGCAGCGTGACGCCGGCCATCGGGAAGGCCAGCGACACGGCGAGCGCCACCAGAACCGCGCCCTGCCACAGCGGCATGTCGCGCGGCATCGGCGGCGCGGCGAGACGCAGGCTTCCCGCCGGACGCCGCTTCCACCACATCACCACGCTGCTCAGGCACAGAAACAGCACCGAAAGGCAGACCAGCGTGGTGGCGAGAACGCTTGGCAGCCCCAGGGTGCCCATGTGCAGCGCGATGCCGACCGCCATCGCCTGGCCTGCCCACGAGTAGTCCTCAAAGCGCACATCGGCCAGAATCTTGCCGGTGAAGCGGTCGACATGGACGGTGCGGTCGGCCATCGGGTCGGTCGAATCGGTGTTCATCGAATCGCGGCTGAAGGTGAACACGCCGGTGTCGCCCGAGGGCAGGTTCATCTGGTAGCGGCCGGCAAAACCGATCTCTCGGGCGAGCCTGTCCATGCTTTCGAGGCTGACGGCGGTCCCCGCCGCAAGCCCCGGGCTGCCGGCATCGCTGCCCGAGGCCGGCATCGGCGTGAGTTCGAGCGCCCAGGGCACCTCCTTGGGGCCGTGGTTCATCGAGGCATGGAGGTCGCCGGAGAGCGGCACATTGTCCCATTTCTCCGCCGGAAACTGGCTCCAGGCCTGGACCAGCTTCTCGCCCCAGACGCCGGACCAGGACAGGCCCGAGATGAGAAAGAACACCAGGAACAGCGACAGCCAGAAGCCGATGACGCCGTGCGCCGAGCGCCACATCGCCCGTCCGCCGCGCGCCAGGGACGGAACCAGCAGCGCGCGCCAGCCAAGCCCGCGCGGCCACCACATGTACAGCCCCGTTGCGATCAGCACCATGCCGAGCGAGGCGGCGGTCTCGATCATCCGGTCGCCGGTCACCCCGAGCATCAGGTCGCCATGGACAGCGTCGAAGAAATCGTACCAGCCGCTGCGGCGCGGGAACTGGTCAAGAACGGTGGCCGTGTAGGGGTCGACAACGACCATGGTCGCAACCTCGCCCAGATCGACGCGGAAGATGGTGGCCACATCGGCCGTGCGCGGCGCGACATATTGCACGAGCGTGCTGCCCGGCACCGCCGACACGGCGGCCGCGGCCTGCGCCGAGACGGGCTGGACAGCCTGCTGCGCCACGACTGCAGTGCGCTCGCCGTCGCGCCCGTCGACATGGGCGATCCAGGCCATGGACATGCCGGTGACGGCCAGCATGATGAAGAACGGAATGAAGTAGAGCCCGGCATAGAAATGCCAGCGCCACGCCGCGAGATAGAGCTTGCTCGTGCGGACGGGCGTTGCGCCCCGATCCTGCACATCATGGGAATCGATGGAGACCATCGGTCTCTCCTCTGACAGGGTTTCATTTGGGTGAAGCTGTGGTCAGACGGAGAGAGGCGGCGCCCGGGCATGCCGGCCGGCATTGACTTTTGCCTTGCGCAGGATGGCCGTTTCGAAGCTTGCGGTCTCCGAGCGCGTCAGGGCGAGGATTGCGGCCGCGGGGGCGGCGTCGGGAAGTGCTGCGGCATGGATCTGCATCGCCCAGGCGCAAGAGGCGGGCGGCGCGCCGTCCGGATCGTCCCGGTCGCCCGGCGACACTGCGCCAAGACCGTCGGCAGAGCAGATGACGATCTCCATGCCCCGATCGGTGAAACGGGGCATGGTGTGGACGGCAAAGAACGAATAGACGAGCAGCGGCACGAGCAGCAAAGCCGCGACCAGCCGCCTGATCTCCAGATCCCGAAACACCCTCATCATGGCAATGTCCCTACAGCGCGGCGCGGGGCTTGGATAGCCGGAATACGGCGCGGCGATGCGAATGGGTCTCCCGGGCTGGGCAAGGCGTTGCCGGGACATCACATCGCCGGCAACGCTCGTGTGCCGAAGCTGACCAGTTGCCCGGCTTGAGCTGTCCGCTAGCGGCTGCGGATCTTCATCAGCTCGGCGCCATTGGCCGCCTTGAAGGTGATCGTGCTGCCGTCGCGCACAATCCTCCGGCTTGCCTCAAGCGCGCGGATCAGGCCAGCTTCCGCCTCGGCCTGGCCCTTGCCGATGCAGGCCATCCTGGTCCCAGTGACGCCGCCGTCCTGACGGTAGCGGCCATTTCTGAGCGAAATGTTGGTGGAAATGGCGTTGCAGCCGATGGAGGCGCGCACGACGCCGCTTTCGTCGAATTCCAGCCGCGCCCGTCCGGCGATCCGCTGCCCGAGCTCGACCAGGACCCCATCGTCCATGGCAATATGGGTGATGCGGTAATGGCCGGCTATATCGCCCAGATCCGGCCCCTCGCCGCGCCCCGCATGCTGCTGTCCACCGCGCGCCTCGACAAAGCGGAAGGTCTCCCGGCCCGCGGCCCGATCGGAGACGGCCGCAAGAAGCGCGCGCTGTCCTGCGCCGACGCGGACGAACTTGCCGTTCTCCACCGAGCGCAGGGCCAGGGTGCGCCCGGCAAGGCGGATCACGTCGAAGGTTTCCCAGCCGCTAATATGCGGGCTGCCGGTGGCGAGAAAACGCCCCTGCCCGACGCCCGCCCGCACGAAACTGCCCGAGCGCACGTCGCGAAACGCGATTCTGCTGCCCTCGAGCCGCACGGTGTCGAGACGAAGCGCCCGGTCCAGGCGATCGGTCGCGGCGGCCAGCGTGCCGTTGATCTCGGTCACATACAGCCCGGACTGCACCGACTGCAAAAAGATCTCCTCGGCCTTGGCGGCCGTCTGCGCGAGCAGAAGAAAACCGAGAGCGAGGATGCTGCGGGTGAGGATTTTCATGGGTCGGTTCCCTTGCTGCAATTGCACAATAGGCTCCACTTGCCTCAGATCAACTGAACCGGGATGGAATGGCGGATTCATGGGGCGTTAATTTGAACACCGCAAGCTTTAGGAGCAAGCAAACTGTGCCGCAGAACCTTTTTTCCGCAAACCCATCCTAAACACGCTTCTGCCCCGCCTTGTAGAAATTGATGGTGAGCTTGTTGCGGCCGATGGTGGCGATGTTGCAGTTGCAGTGTTTTGAAGTGAAGGACGCGGGCGCAGACCGTGTCGGCGGACAAGTCGGTGAGGGATTAATCCTCAATTCCTTAAAAGTGCCAGACAAGCTATTTACAACTCACGAATGTGCCACTCTTATGCGTAATGAGCGTAGCGGTTCGTGATTGGGCGAACAGAGGGCAGCATGATTGAAAAGCAAATCAATAATGTAAGTGCATTTCTCGATGCATGGCGATTGGATCAGAACGACGAAGCTGGCGCATCTTGGTTTCGTGGCCAGGCTGACGCTCGCTGGCCTCTGCTACCCGGATTCTTGAGAAATGAGGTCAAAGTTTCTGAGACAACACTCCTGAACCGATTTAAACAAAGTGCTGCAATGCTCGCAGAAAACCGCCCTCATTCGTCTTTTGACTGGACCTTTTTGATGCAACACTATGGGGTCCCTACCCGTTTACTCGACTGGAGTGAGAGCCCTTTGGTAGCTCTGTATTTCGCGGTTGATGAACTTGACCGTTATCCTGAAACGGATGCGGCCCTTTGGTGCCTATGGCCAACAGTTCTAAACAAAAACGCGAATATCGTTGATAAAGTAGAGGGGAAATACATTCCATCTTTTGAGGATGACGAGTTGGATGGTTACACAACAGATAGCGTTAGAATGAACACAAGGATAGAACTCTTTCCAGTCGCAACAATTGCTACACGCAACAACCCGAGAATACAAGCGCAATCTGGAACATTTACAATACATCACAACAAAAGAATTGCGATAGAAGATGTTGGAGATAAGGAACACATTCTAAAATACGTAATACCAAGTGATTCTAGGTCATCTGTGTTATCTGATCTAAAGCTATTGGGTCTAAATAGGTTCAGCCTTTTCCCCGAACTCTCTAGTGTCGGCGCCATGCTGAAGGAAATGATTTGATGAGTTACGTTGAAACGTCTGCTATGAAGAATAGTACCATAATGTTCCTTTATTCGGAACGTGATGAAATTAACATGAACCCGGATTACCAACGCATGGGCGGCGTATGGACTATAGAAAAGAGAAGACTTCTGATTGATTCAATACTAAATGATTACGATCTGCCTAAAATATATTTTCACGAACTCAGCAACGATGAATTCGCGAGTTCTAGTTTTCGATATGCTGTTATTGACGGACGACAGAGGCTTGAAGCAATATGGGGCTTTATGGACGGAGAATTTACCCTATCCTCAGACTTTGAATATCAGAGAGATCCTAGCATTAGCCTCTCTGGCCTCAGTTACGAGGATATTGCAAAACAACATCCTCGCATAAGAGTGAAATTTGATTCATTCGTTCTCCCAGTCATTACTGTCAGCATTGAGGGCAACGACCTCGATTTGATAGAGGATATGTTTTCCAGACTAAATGAAGCAGTGCCATTGAACGCCGCCGAAAAAAGGAATGCGATCGGCGGAGACCTGGTAAAAGCCATCGCTGAAATCTCACAAAATGCTTTCTTCACAGAAAACGTGAAATTTCGAAACAACCGCTATCAACATAGAGAAGCAGCTGCTCGCTTTCTCCTAGTTGAAGAGAGCCTACGCCAACCTCATCCTCAGATCGTAGACACAAAGAAAGTATACCTGGATGGACTCGCCAGAAAGTACCACAGCGGAAATTCAAAAACAGTTCATGAGCTGAAAAACAACGTCTTGCATGTATTAAATGCTATGAATCATGAATTTACTATAAACGATGAACTACTTGCTGCGCAAGGAATTATTGTTGTGTATTATATCTTATTTAAGGACGCACTAGAGAGTGGTGGAATTGGACTTATCACCCGCAACAGACTCCTGGAATTTCGTAGAAAACTATCTGAGAATCGCGAGCTTGCTGCAACAAATTACGAGGGAGCTTCTTTCGACTTGCTGGAATTCGACCGCCTTAACCAGCAAGGAACAAACGACGCATCAAGCATCCGAGAAAGGTGCCGGATTTTGTCAGAGTTTTTGAACCTGCCTTTGCGAATCCCAGCGATACAATAGTTATTTGAACGAGCCGCTTACCCCACCCGCTCCACAAACCCATCCAGCACCCTCTTCTGCCCGGCCTTGTCGAAATCAATCGTCAGCTTGTTGCCATCGATCGAGGCAATATTGCCGTTGCCGAATTTGAGGTGGAAGACGCGGTCGCCGACCGTGTAGGCGGAGTCCGTGCCGGTGGAGCGGGCGATGAGTTCGCCTTCGATGGTTGAGCCGCGGGGTCCGCTTTCGCCATAGGCGATGCGTTCGACGGCGTGGCCGGAGCGGGTGCCCCAGTTGTCGCGGGCGGCGTCGGTCTTGTTGGCCTGTGCGCGTTTCCAGCCCGGCGTGTTGTAGTTGCCGGCAAAGGGCTCGGCCTTGTCGAAGCGCGAGGCGCCGTAGGGGCCGCCGGAGTGACCGCCCCCATGACTTCCTGACGCGCCGAAGCGGCCCTGCCTTCCGTAGCCGCCATAGCCTGTGTCCATGTCGGCCACCGCGACATGGGCCTCGGGCAGTTCATCGAGAAAGCGCGAGGGCAGTGTGGATTGCCACAGGCCGTGAATGCGGCGGTTGGAGACGAACCAGATGTGGCAGAAGCGCTTGGCACGGGTGAGGCCGACATAGGCCAGGCGCCGCTCTTCTTCGAGCCCCGACCGGCCGCCCTCGTCGAGCGCGCGCTGGTGCGGGAACAGGCCTTCCTCCCAGCCGGGCAGGAACACGGTCTCGAATTCCAGCCCCTTGGCCGAGTGCAGCGTCATGATCGAGACGGCGTCGAGATCGGGATTGTTCTCGGTGTCCATCACCAGCGCCACGTGCTCGAGAAAGGCACGCAGCGATTCGAAGCCGGAGATGGTCTCGACCAGTTCCTTGAGGTTTTCAAGCCGGGTCGGCGCATCCGCCGCGCGGTCGTTCTGCCACATCTCGGTGTAGCCGGATTCCTCGAGGATGGTCTCGGCCAGCTCGTGGCCGGGCTTGGTCTCCATCAGCCCCTGCCAGCGGGCAAACATCTCGACCACGTCGGTGAGCGCCTTGCGCGGCTTGGGCTTCAGCTCGTCGGTCAGCACCAGGTCGCGGGCGGCCGCCAGCATCGGAATGCCGCGGCCGCGGGCGACGTCATGGATCTGGCGCACTGCCGCTTCGCCCAGGCCCCGCTTGGGAACATTTACGATGCGCTCGAAGGCGAGATCGTCGGCCGGTTGGCTCACCACCCGGAAAAAGGCCATGGCGTCGCGGATTTCCTGGCGCTCGTAGAAGCGCGGGCCGCCGATGACGCGGTAGTTCAGCCCCAGCGTGACGAAGCGCTCCTCGAACTCGCGCATCTGGAACGAGGCGCGGACCAGGATCGCCATGTTGTTGAGCGCGCGGCCCTTGTTCTGCGCCTGCTCGATCTCCTCGCCCACCGCGCGGGCCTCCTCCTCGGAATCCCAGGCGGCGTGGACATGCACGCGCTCGTGCTCGGGATCGGACTGCTCGGTGAACAGGGTCTTGCCGAGTCGGCCCTCATTGTGGGCGATGAGGTGGCCGGCAGCACCCAGGATGTGCTCGGTCGAGCGGTAGTTGCGCTCGAGCCTTATGACTTTCGCGCCGGGAAAATCCTTCTCGAAGCGCAGGATGTTTTCCACCTCCGCGCCGCGCCAGCCATAGATCGACTGGTCGTCGTCGCCGACGCAGCACAGGTTCGGGCGCTCGCCCGCGGGCCGCTGGGCCAGGAGTCTGAGCCACATATATTGGGCGGTGTTGGTGTCCTGGTATTCGTCGACCAGAATGAAGCGGAATTTCTGCTGATATTCCTTGAGCACGTCCGGGTTGGCGCGGAACATGCGGATCGGCAGGCACAGAAGATCGCCGAAATCGGCGGCGTTCAGGGTCTGCAGCCGGTTCTGGTAGGCGGTGTAGAGCGCCCTGCCCTTGCCGTTGGCGAAGCCGCGGCTGTCGCCCTCGGGGATCTCGGCGGGGCCCAGCCCCTTGTTCTTCCAGCCGTCGATCATCTGGGCGAACTGGCGCGCGGGCCAGCGCTTGTCGTCGATGCCTTCCGCCTGGATCAGCTGCTTGCAGAGCCGGATGACGTCGTCGGTGTCGAGAATGGTGAAATCGGATCTCAGCCCCGCAAGCTCGGCATGGCGGCGCAGCAGCTTGACGCCGATCGAGTGAAAGGTGCCGAGCCAGGGCATGCCCTCGACCGCGCCGCCGACCAGCACGCCGACGCGCTCCTTCATCTCGCGCGCGGCCTTGTTGGTAAACGTCACCGAGAGGATCTGCGACGGGTAGGCCAGCCCCAGATTGAGGATATGGGCGATGCGGGTGGTCAGTACGCGGGTCTTGCCGGTGCCCGCGCCCGCCAGCACCAGCACCGGGCCCTCGATCGATTCCACCGCATCGGCCTGTTCGGGATTGAGGCCCGAGAGATAGTTGGGCGCGGGCCGCGACGCGTTGCGCGAGGCAAGAGCGCGCGCGGCAATGCCGCCGCCCTGGTTGGCAGGGGGAGAGGGGGCGGGCGGGGTTCTGGGCGCCGGGTCGTCGTCGCCGAAAAACGGAATGTCATCATCTGAACTGTTCATAACCGTGAATGTAGTGATTCGGGTGCGAAAGACCAGCGTTCGCGGTCTGTGCTCCCGACGCTTTGGCCAGGACCAGCCGCTTGAAAGCTGCTGAGGCACACCGCATTGACCGCCAGGAACGACAGAATCACTCGCACGTGACGCCTGAATTCTCACTTGCAGATTAGACCCGCGGGGCGCTCAGCCACCCGCTCCGCAGCACTTCTTGAATTTCTTGCCCGAGCCGCAGGGGCATGGATCGTTGCGGCCGATGTGGCCCGCGCGGGCGGCGGAGCCCTCCGGTACACTGTCTCGGTCCCAGTAGAACCAGCGGGTTTCGATGCGGCGGAACTCAGACGTCTCGCTCAATGCGGCTTCCGCGCCATTGTGACGGTAGCGGGCGGTGAATCTGACTGTGCCTTCGGTATCGGTTTCCCTGCCCTTTTTGGTCCCGACAATTTCAAGCCCCATCCACTGCGTTCCAAGTTGCGACAGCTCCAGCTCCGTGCGGTTGAAGCCGGCTGCTGCGGGACCCGCGCAGGTCGCTGCGATATAATCAAGGTTTGCGAGCGCATAGGCCGCATAGCGCGACCGCATCAGTGCCTCTGCGGTGGGCGCAGGGGTTCCAGCGTGGTAGCGGCCGCAGCAGGTGGCGAGATCGAGATTGGAGCCGCAGGGGCATTCAGGCATTTGTTGGTCCTCGTCGCGTCCTGTTGCGCAAGGACATAACGCGCTTGCGCGCCCGGCGGCAACCACAAGCTCGCCTGCTGGGTCAGCGGAGGCCCAATTGGCACCGGCGGGTCAGAAACCGAGTTTGAAACCGGCTTTCACACCCATGCTTTCATACCCGCTTGCGCCGATGCCGTCATAAAAACCGTCAAGAACCAATGCGCCGCCATTATCCATCGTGTAGTTGAGGCCAAGCTTCACTTTCGCGCGCCTGCCCTCATATTCGGGAACGACCTGCTGGGTATAGCCGGTCCCGTCGCTCCACGAGGTGATGGCCGCGAAGCCGCCGGTCAGTTCAAGCGTTCTTGCGGCGTCGCTCAACGCGATGAGGTGTCTGAAATCCAGTCCAAACTCGAGCTGTCCCAGCGTGATCCCTTGCGCAGGAATGAGATTGGCGAGGCTGTCGGTGTAGGCTTTCTGGTCATCGGCGGTGTGCGAGAACTGCAAAGACGGCATAAATGTCGTCGCGCCATAGACAAGCTTGCCGGTGACCTTGGCCAAGGCCAGCAGCCGCTCCGTGTCGAAACGGTCGGTATAGGTGCCAAAAGGCGAGATCTCGTTTGAGGTCTGGCCATAAAGCAGGCGCCCTTCGAAAAACAATGGCTGGTTTGGCAGGCGTGCCACAATATACGGGCCGGCCATCCAGCCACGCCCCTCAATATGCGCATCTCCGTCATCCTGGCCGAGATGGTCGAATTCGGCCATGCCGCCAATCAGGAGATTGGGCGAAATCGCAAAATGGCCGCCGAAAACCCCGAACACATACTGCGATTTGCTCGTATCCTCATTGGCCCAGCTGCCGTTCAAACGCATCCAGAGATTGTGTCGAATGCTGGGCGCGCTGACAAAATTGAAGCTTCCGCCGTCATCTGTCGCTTGCCCATCAAAGCTGCCCGGGCCGCTGCCGTTCGCAAGAAAATCAGTCAGGTCCGGTTGGCTTGAAATCAGCATGTTGGCGCGTGTCTGCATGAACCGTGCGATGATTTCCTGGGTCTGTTCCACCGTTGCACTGGAGATGGTCAAGAGGTTGGACGCCATGTTCGGGTTGCCAGCAGCATCTTTTGCGGCAGCAGCCGGCACGGAAATACCGGCGTCTCCGCCGCCCGCCGCGGCGATGGTCGCGACATAGTCGGCTCCGCTTCCCGTGAAGCCTGTCAGTGCCCCATTGGCCACGGCAATGTCGCCGGCATCAAAGCCGGTGACGACTTCAGAAAATGTGATCGTCACATCAAACGTCGTGGCGCCAGAGATAAGCGTTTGTGTTGTCGTCAGCACAACGCCCGGCTCGGTCAAGTCGGCAGTTATTGTCACCTCGTTTGACGCCGTGTTCTGATTGCCCGCGGCATCCGTGAACATGTTCGCCGCCACAGAAAGCGCCACGGGGCCATCTGCAGTCGGGGTCAACAGCGCCGTGTAGCTGGTGCCGGACCCTGTCAGCGTCGCGGTCGCGTTGGTCAATGTCAGATCGCCGCCGTCGAAGTCCGTACTTGCCTCCGACAGGGTGATGATGGCGGTCTGTGGCCCGTTCAATGCGCCTGTGAAGGCAGCGATGGACACTGTTGGTGCGGTACCATCAAAGGTCGTTGTCACCTCGTTTGACGCCGTGTTCTGATTGCCCGCGGCATCCGTGAACATGTTCGCCGCCACAGAAAGCGCCACGGGGCCATCTGCAGTCGGGGTCAGCACCGCCGTGTAGCTGGTGCCGGACCCTGTCAGCGTCGCGGTCGCGTTGGTCAATGTCAGATCGCCGCCGTCGAAGTCCGTGCTGGCCTCCGACAGGGAAATGATCGC
>NZ_JACIYP010000015.1 GCF_014359905.1 Hoeflea sp.
GAGAAGGTGGCTCGACGCGAGAGCGGCGAGACGGATGAGGGCAAGCGTCAGCGGGTGGAGCGTACCCTCATCCGTCAGCTTCGCTGACACCTTCTCCCGGAGGGAGAAGGGAGGAACCCGCCAGCAGCGCGCGCCTCGACAAACAGGATTCCTGATCCCGGGCTCGGTGGGCCCCACCCCTGTACCCTCTGGACGAACACGCCCCCATCTGCCAAAAGCCGGGAGGGACGCGACTGCCGTTATTCATAGAACGGGGTCGGGCTGTAGATTGACGTCACGCAGCTGCCGCGAGGACACGCCGGCCGTCCTGTTTTCCCCTTTGATTTCCGGCCTGCCCGCAGGGCTTATGCCACGGCCCGCACTGTCCCATGCCTTCGCCAAAGGCCCACCCTGCCCGCTTCACGCCACCGGCCGGACGCCGAGTTCATCCTCGCCATTGCCGGAGAGCAGGTCGGCCTCGGGCTGCTCCTTGCGTTCGTCGTCGACCTTCTTGAGCACCGCCTGGTCGACGGCGGTGTCGGTAACCTGATCGGCGGGCCCGGTTTCGGTCGCGGCGGGCCTCAGGGGTATGGGCCTGGCGGCGGGTTTGCTGCCGGTCAGGGCTTTCGGGCCGGTCCGGGGTTTCCTGCCGGTCTGGGTTTCCGGGCCGGCTGCGGTGTCTGTCCCGGCGAGTTGACCCAGCTGGCTGGCCGGGTCAAAGCGCAGGCGGTAGATGGGTTCGGGCAGCGCGAAACCGGCGGCTTCCAGCGCCGTCTTGACGGTCCGGATCGCCTCGGAGCGCGCCTTGACGTAATCGGTCTCTGTCTGGTTGATCCAGCCGGAGACGCCGATCAGCACGTTGGAATCGCCCACCCTTTCGATCCACGCGCCGGGTTCGGGTTTTGCAAGCACGAAGTCCAGGCACTCCAGCGTGTCATGGCAGATGGTGAGCGCCTCGTGCAGCGCGCTGTCCGCATCAATGCCGAGTTCAAAGGAGAAACGGCGCTCGGGATTGCGGGTGTAGTTGATGATCGTGGCCTTGAACACGGTGGCATTGGGGATGCGGATGTGGTTGCCGTCGACGTCCATCAGGATGGTGGCGCGCGAGGTGAGCCGGATGACGAAGCCCTCCATCCCCTCGAGCGCAATGAAATCGCGCGGCTGGAACGGCTGGCGGACCGACAGCAGGATCGACGCGATGTAGTTCTCCACCGTGTCCTTGACGGCAAAGCCGATGGCCAGACCGATGATGCCGACGGCGCCGAGCACGGTGCCCAGCACGGCGGTGGCGCCGAGGATATCGAGCGCCACCAGGGCGCCGAGCATGAGAAACCCGAGCCAGACGGTCTGGCGCAGCAGATCGGCGATGAAGGCGTTGGGCGTGAGCCAGCTCCAGGGCTGGGTGCGGGTGGTGACGAACCAGCCGAGAAGCCCGATCATGAGCCAGACAAGGCCCGCCACCATCAGCAGCGGCAGGTAGTCGAGCGTCTGCCGCAGCCGGTTCTCGAAGCGGCCGATGACCGGTTTCAGGCGTTCGGTGACTTCGGTCTGCTCGGTGAGCTGGTTGTCGATGGCGACGACGCCGGCAACGCGGTTGACCAGATCCTCGGCCCTCTGCGCCAGCGCCGCTTCCTCGACCTGGCCGGTGAGCCTGACCACCCCGGAGGAGACCGAGACGCGGATGCCGCCCAGGCCGTCGATCTCGCGGAAGATGGTCTGGATGCGGCTGCGGATCTCGGCATCTGCGATAACCGCATCGCCGATCTCGATGGCAGGGCCGGCGGGTGCGGGGGTGTCCTGGGCCGATGCGGGGGCGATGAAGAGGGAAAGGGGCAAGGCGAGGACGGCCAGGCATGCGATGGCGCGAAATAGACAGCTGGGATGCCGCATGGGACTGGTCCTGGGACGTGTGGCCGTTTGGAGATGCACGGCGGCGATGGCCGATCGGGGTGAAGCAGCAACCTAGCCCGATCGACAGGGAGCGGCAAATGCTTTGCGGGCGGGGTGGCGCAGCCGACTACGCGGGAATATCCTCATATTTCACGCTTTGCGTGTATTCATCCACAACAAGACAATCCGCGATGCCTTGTCAGACTGCGCCAAAGTGTCACAGAATCGCCGCGCCGGGCCTGCCACCATGGGATGTCCCGAAGCGTCAACCGGAGTTGCGAGGGACAACTGCATGCGCGGGATCGGGTTTTACTTTTTTGTGTTCGGGGCGCTGTGCGTCACGCTCGGCATGTTCTGGGGGATCGCCATGGCGATTTCGGGCGATCACACACTGGCCGGCGCCCATGCCCATCTCAATCTCCTCGGCTGGGTGACGATGGGGCTTTTCGGCCTCTACTACACCCTGACGCCGTCTGCGGCGGCCTCGCCACTGGCCAGGATACACCTGGCGATCGCAGTTGCCGGCGTCGTGATCATGGTTCCAGGAATCGCGATTGCGATCTCACATGGCGGAGAGGCCATTGTCGCGGTGGGGTCGCTGCTGACGGCAGCCTCGATGCTGCTGTTTCTCTACACCCTGTTCCGCAACGGACTGGGCAGGCCGGGCTGAGGGCGGAGAGTTCGGGGACAGTTCGGGGACAGTTTACACCAGGCGCGACTGCTCCAGCGCCGCCTCGATGAAGCTGGCGAACAGCGGGTGCGGTTCGAGCGGGCGGGACTTGAGTTCGGGGTGGTACTGCACGCCGATGAACCAGGGGTGGACGTCCTGGGGATATTCGATGGTTTCGGGCAGCAGGCCGTCGGGGGAGACGCCGGAGAACACGAGGCCCGCCTTTTCGAGCTGGTCACGATAGGCGATGTTGACCTCGTAGCGGTGACGGTGGCGCTCGGAAACCTCGTTGGAGCCGTAGATGCGGGCGATCAGCGTGCCTGACTTCAAGGGATGCGGATAGGCGCCCAGCCGCATGGTGCCGCCCAGGTCGCCATTGGCGACGCGGGTCTCGAGCTGGTTGCCCTTGAGCCATTCGGTCATGATGCCCACGACATGGGTGCCGGACTTGCGGTCGAACTCGGACGACATGGCGTCTTCGATTCCGGCCAGATTGCGCGCGGCGTCGAGAACCGCCATCTGCATGCCGTAGCAGATGCCGAAATAGGGAACCTTGCGCTCGCGGGCAAATTTCGCGGCGGCGATCTTGCCTTCCGCGCCGCGCTCGCCGAAGCCGCCGGGCACCAGGATGCCGTTGACCTTCTCGAGCCAGGGCGACGGGTCTTCCTTCTCGAAGATCTCGCTCTCGATCCATTCGAGCTTGACCTTGACCCGGTTGGCGATGCCGCCGTGGTTGAGCGCCTCGATCAGCGATTTGTAGGCGTCTTTCAAGCCGGTATACTTGCCGACGATGGCGATGGTGACCTCGCCCTCGGGATTGTGGATGCGCTCGGAAACGGTTTCCCAGGCGGCCATGCGCGGCGCCGGCGCCGGATCGATGCCGAAGGCTGCGAGCACTTCGGTGTCAAGCCCTTCCTTGTGGTAGGCGATCGGCACGTCGTAGATCGAGGGCACGTCGAGCGCCTGGATGACGGCGGACGGCCGCACATTGCAGAATTGAGAGAGCTTGCGGCGTTCCTCGGCAGGGATCTCGCGGTCGGCGCGCACAAGCAGGATGTCGGGCGCGATGCCCATGGCCTGCAGTTCCTTGACCGAGTGCTGGGTCGGCTTGGTCTTGAGCTCGCCCGCCGCCGCAATCCACGGCATCAGCGTCAGATGGACATAGACGGCATTGCCGCGCGGCAGGTCGTTGCCAAGCTGGCGGATCGCCTCAATGAAGGGCATCGCCTCGATGTCGCCCACCGTGCCGCCGATCTCGCAGAGCACGAAATCATAGGCCTCGTTGCCCTCGAGAACGAAATTCTTGATCTCGTTGGTCACATGCGGAATGACCTGGACGGTGGCGCCGAGATAATCGCCGCGGCGTTCCTTGTCGATGATGTCCTTGTAGATGCGGCCGGTGGTGATGTTGTCGGACTTGACCGCCGAGCGGCCGGTGAAGCGCTCGTAGTGACCGAGATCGAGATCTGTCTCGGCGCCGTCGTCGGTGACGAAGACCTCGCCGTGCTGGGTCGGGCTCATGGTGCCCGGATCGACATTGAGATAGGGGTCGAGCTTGCGCAGACGCACGCTGTACCCACGGGCCTGCAGCAATGCACCGAGTGCTGCCGAGGCAATGCCTTTTCCAAGCGAGGAGACCACGCCGCCGGTTATGAAAACATATCGCGCCATGGGATTGAACCGATACCTTCAGATCTGTGATTCCACCACCCCTAAAAGCCCGGGCGGCGATTTTTCGGTGCATAACGGCGGGGCCGCCATGAAACCGGCATGAAAAAACCGGCGGAGGCGAGGTTCGCCATCCGCCGGTTGATGCGTATCCAGCCTTACTGACCGGAGGGAACGTCTGACGCGGGCGCTCCGGGTGCGGCCGGGATATCCGTGCCGGTCGCCGGGGTCTCGGCAGGTGTTTCAGCCGGTGACGGTGCGCCGCCGAGTTGATCGAGGACCCCCGAACCGGAGCCGTCGGTCTGGACCGGAATCCGGTCGAGAATGTCGGTCGGGCTGTCGCCGTAGCGGGCGAGGATGCCCAGCGCCAGGGAGGTTACGAAGAAGGCGCCCGCGAGAATGGCGGTGGTGCGCGTCAGCGCATTGGCAGCACCCCGCGCCGACATGAAGCCGGAGCCGCCGCCGATGCCAAGACCGCCGCCTTCGGAGCGCTGGATCAGCACGACGCCGACAAGCGCCAGCACGATCATGAGATGAATGACAATCAATACGGTTTGCATCAGGGTTCTTTCCTGCCCTTGAAGGGCGCCATCAAAGTCCGGTTTGGCGGCTCTTTACACGAGGGCCGCCGGCTTTCCAAGTGCCGACTGTGCCAAAGGCCCGGGCAAATCGGTCAATTCTGGTGCGGTCTCAGCCGAGAAGTCCGCGGCAGGCCTTACAGATGGCAAGGAAATCGCCCGCTTTCAAGCTGGCGCCGCCGATCAGCGCCCCATCGACATGGGGGACGGCCAAAAGCTCCGCCGCGTTGTCGGGCTTGACCGAACCGCCATAGAGAAGCCGCATCGCGGCCCCCTCGCCCGCAAAGCGCTTTTCCATCGTCGCGCGGATGAAGCCATGGGCTTCGGTCACGTCGGCGACGGTGGGTGTGAGCCCCGTGCCGATGGCCCAGACCGGTTCATAGGCAATGATTGTGTCTTCTGCAGTGGCGCCCTCGGGCACGGAGCCCGCGAGCTGGCGGCCCAGCACGTCGAGCGTGGCGCCCGCCTTGCGCTCGGCCTCGGTCTCGCCGATGCAGATGATTCGGACGAGACCCGCTTCCTTCGCGGCCTCGGCCTTGGCGCGCACGGTGGCGCTGTCCTCGCCATGCAGCGTGCGGCGTTCGGAGTGGCCGACGAGCACGTGGGTGCCCATGCAGTCGGCGATCATCCTGGCCGAGATGTCGCCGGTGAAGGCGCCGCTTTGCTGCGTGTGGCAATCCTGCGCGCCGATTGCCAGCGGGCTGTCCTCTGCAAGCGCGGTCGCCACATACAAAAGCGTCGCGGGCGGGCAGATCAGCGCGTCGATCGCGTCCGCCAGATCCGGGCCGAGGCCTTTGGCGATCGCCTTGATCTGGTCGAGGCTCTCGCGCGTGCCGTTCATCTTCCAGTTGCCGGCCACAAGCGGGCGAATGTCAGGTGTCATCGGAATTCCCCGGTTTGGTAAGGATGGATGGGGCTTAGCAGACGGGGCGCGATTTGCAAATGACAGACCGGCGTTCCCGCCGCGGCGCGACGGCCCGCAATCGCCAGGCATTGACAGGCATCAAGAGCGAGATGGGACACCGCTGCTATCCATCGGCAGGCGGGAAACCCGAAATGGAGACTGACCATGAAGAACGTCCGATTTGCCGCAACGCTGTCCGCTCTTGCCATCCTCGCCCTTGCAACGGACGCCTTTGCCCAGCAAGGGATGGGTCAGGGGCGCAATGCGCAAAATTCACCCTTTGAATTCATTGATGCCGATGGCAACAGCATGCTGACGAAAGCCGAGATTGGTGTCTGGAGCGACAGCGTCTTCAGCGCAATGGACATGGACTCAAACGCGTCGCTCACGATGGAGGAATACATCGCCGTCAGGATGGGACCAGGCGCCGATGGCCAGGGCAAGAATGCGACCCGGCAGGCCGCAATGCAGGCCGCCAAGGCGGACCGGTTCAAGGCCATGGACACGAACGGCGACGACATCGTGTCGCATGACGAATTCACCGGTTATTCCGCCACCCAGTTCGATCGGGCCGACACCGGCAAGACGGGCGCGATCACCCGGAGGCAATGGATGTCGGTTCAATGAGGATCGGCTGATTGCATAGAGACGCGGAACGGCCGGACTGTCCGGTCGCGCCGCCGATGCGGATCCCGCGGGTACACATGCCCTTCTTCAAAAAGCCCGAAGCGTGAGACTGATGAAGCGCATCTCCCGGCGATCGGGCTTGGCGTCGCAAGCTGGTTATTTGTGCCCGAGAGGCAGGATGCGGTTGTACCTGCGGGCGTTCCTGGGCTTGAAATGGAGGACCGAACTGGGCTCCAGACTGGCGATGCGCCTGGCCAGGTCCTCGGTGATCGGTCGTGCGAACTGAACGCCTATGATATAGGCGCCAACCCGCCGGACCTTGCCCTGTCGGTGGATGTTGGCCCAGGGGATATATATGTGACAGTCCTCGTCGATCAGATCGAACGCGGAGTCCCCGGCCTTGCCGAGATCGATGGTGCTCCAGGGCGTCGTCTGGTTCGACAACAGGCAGCCCGTGACCGAAATATTGACGATGGCTCCGGTGAGCGCGATGTAGAGCTTCTTGTTGACAAAGGTCAGCTCGACGATGCCGGGGCAATTGGCGCTGTAGCGAACGCCGGAGTTGCGATCATACGCTTCGCGGGCCTCATTCGCCTTCGCGGCATTGGCTGCTTCCATTTCTTGTTGCCCCCTGCAACCAAACAAGGTCCATCTTCATGCATATCTCCGGTTAAAAAATGCCTGAAGTGGACGGAAATATCCGCCGATTTGATCGATTGGCCTCAAGAAGAGCGGTCAGGGGCTTGCCCCGCCAAGCTGGTGCCTGATCCGGCGCGGGACGGCGGCCGGTTCCCCTCACCGCCTCCGCCAGACCCGTAAATCAACCACGGCCTTGGCCGTGGCGGCCGCAACCAGCACGCAGAGCGTGGCCTTGGAGAAGGTTTCCATGGTGCCTGTGATGAGCCAGGCGTGAACGATGCTGGCGGCGACAATCACCACGGCCAGCGCCGTGTGGGCCAGGCGCCAGGTTCTGGGGCGGAGACGGCCGCGGCAGACTGCGAAAAGCGCCGAGAGGAAGACCGCCCACATAGCGGTGACGCCCCAGAAAGAGAAGGGCGTGGGCGAAGCGAAGGTGAGCGCGTCGATGACGTCGGGCGGGCTGGTGATCCACAGGGCTGCAACGTGGATGATGACGAACAGCAGCAGCAGGCCGCCGGTGAAGCTGTGGATGAGGCGGCCGCGTGCGGCCGGGATGCCGGGCAGCATCCCGGCGGCGAGCAGCGGCTGGAGCAGCAGCAGCGCCATGGCGATGACGCCGGCGAAGCCCGCGATGATATAGACCGGGTCGCGCCACTGAAGCAGCGGACTCATGGCTGCAGCGGCGATCGGCACGGCGATGGCGATCGTGACGGCAGCCCAGATCAGGGCGGAGCGGAACCGTCCGGGCGATGGGAGCCCCACTCCGGTCAGACGGGCTGCAGCACGAAGTCGGCGTGAAGCGTGGTGTCGCCGGGGCTCGACATCACCGGGCGCAGGAAGACGGTTTCGAAACCGCCGTCCTCATGGGGGGCATCATGGGCCGCGTCATAGGCGAGATGGCCATGGGGCTGGCCGAAGGCCGGCACGATCTGCGGCATTTCCAGGCGGAATTCGCCCCTGGCGTTGGTCAGGGTGGCGCCGTGGCTGCGTTCGTCGCGCTCGTTGCCCTCGGTCGTGTGGGCCCAGATCTGGATGCGCCGGCCGGCCAGCGGCGCGCCGTCGCCGGCGCGGCGTACGGTGCCGGTCATCCAGAAGCCGCCGCCGCCGATGCGCTCGACGACGGGCGCGCCGGGGCGGTAATTGTTGGCGCCGCCGCGCATGGTGGGGGTCGGCGCGAGGCCCTGGGCCCGGGCGGGCATGACGAGGCCGGTCAATCCGGCGGTCAGTCCGGTCGCCGCCACTGCGCCTGCGGCAGAAAGCAGGGTGCGGCGGGTGATGATGAGATCGGTCATGGATTTCTCCTGTCGCGTGCGTGGCGGGTCGGCGTTTTTCAGGTCAAAACGCTTGCTGAGACAAACTATAGGGCGTTTCCAAGCGATTCTAAGGCGGAAGGCCCAGAACCTGCGGCAAAGTCTGGTCACAGCTTCGTGAAGTGGCCGGCAAGGAGAAGACCGGCACACGCCCTGCCCGGCAGCAGCCGCCGGCTTCGGCCCGGCGGTTCGATTGTGATGGCGAATCCCTGGCTCCTGCTCTAGCGTCCCGGCACCCGCATCGCGCGGCGTGGCGGAGGTTTTTCATGCGGTTCATCGTTTTCGTGCTGGCCCTGGGGCTCGTGGCTTGCGCATCTCAGCGGGATGGCGACGGCGAGCCCACGGAAACCCATGTCTGCACGCAAGCGAGCGACGGGCTGGCCGAATGCCGTACCATCGGGCCGGTTTCATGAGAGGCAGGCGGACGAGCGGGAGCACTGTGCTGCGCGCATCTGGAACGGGGATGGACCGATTGCCGGTCTCCCTGCCGGTCGGCGAGAGCCCGGGCTTCAATCGGCTGTCTTCGAAGATGACTTTGCACGTCCGACGCATGCTCATGGGCGTGCGTCTGGCTTGATGCGTCCTGGCGCCTTGAGGGATTGCGGGTCTCCAAATCGCGGGGATTTTCTTGCGGGGATTTCGCGGCGATGGTTCCTGCCGGGCCGGAGTGCCCCGGTACGCGACAACCGGTTTGCAGGTGCGGCGGCAGCACAGCCGCGCCGACTGCTCGCCCCGACTCATGGGTGTGAATCTCCGCAGGTCAGGAACAGACGTCGGGGTGCCGCGGGTCCGGAGCCTGAGACGGCAAGGCTGCCGATCGCTTTACCCGGCGTAATCACCCGGCCCGCTCTTCATTTCGCCAAAGGATTGGTCTAAAGGGACGCATGAGAGGTCCGCGGGGCAGGCATTGTGCCGTCCTGGGGCCAGGGTTGCTGATACCGCGGGAGTTTTGATGCTTGATACATTGCGCAGGGGCGCCAAGAGCTGGGTCGCCAAAGTTCTTCTGCTGCTTCTGGTGGCCTCTTTCGGCATCTGGGGAATTTCCGGCTCGATCCTGAGCGCAGGCAGCACCGCCGTGATCACCGTCGGCGACACGGTGGTGACGCCGAACGAGTTTCGCCTCGCCTATGACCGGCAGATGGCGGTTGTCGGCCGGCAGATCGGCACGCGGCTGACGGCCGAGCAGGCCCGCGCTTTGGGCATCGAGAACCAGGTCTACGGGCAACTGATTGCCGGCGCGGCGCTCGATGAACAGGCGCGGACCATGAATCTCGGTCTGTCGGATGACCGGCTCGCAGCATTGATTGCGGAAGACCCGGCATTTCATGATTTCAACGGCAGGTTCGACCGCGGCAATTTCCAGCGCGTGCTGGCATCGGTCGGCATGAGCGAGGAAGACTATCTCAGAAGCCGCGGCCAGGTGGCTGTGAGAACCCAGATCGTCGAAGCGATCGCCGACGGGTTTGAGGCGCCTGATGCGCTGATTACGGCGCTGGCGCGCCACGACGCGGCGACCCGCGATGTGAACTACCTGCTCCTGACACCCTCCACAATCGATCCGGTGCCAGCCCCGACCGACAGCGAGCTTGCAGCCTGGTTCGAGGACAACAAGGCCAAGTACGCGGCACCCGAATACCGCAAGATCACCTATGTGAAGCTGCAGAACGAGGACATTGCCGATCCCGAGGCGATCTCCGAGGACGCCGCGCGCGCCGATTACGAGGCCCGCAAGGACCGCTACACGTCGGCCGAGACCCGCACCGTGGACCAGCTGGTGTTTGCCGACCGGGCGGCGGCAGACGCAGCAGCAGCAGGCCTTGCCGAGGGAAAGAGCTTCGACGACCTGGTGAGCGAACAGGGCCGGAGTGCGGCCGATGTCCGGATCGGATCGTTCAGCAAGACCGCGATGGCGGACCAGTCGCTGGCTGACGCTGCCTTTGCGGTGGGCGAAGCAGGCGGCACGACGCCGGTGGTTGACGGCCAGTTCGGCCCGGTGATCCTCAGGGTGGCCGAGATCACGCCGGAATCATCGAAGAGCTTCGAGGACGTCGAGGCCGAGATCCGCCAGGAACTGGCGCTCAGCCAGGCGGCCCAGGTGCTGCTCGACGTGCACGACGCCTATGAGGACGCCCGCGCCGGCGGCATGACGCTGACCGAGGCGGCGACGCAGCAGAAGCTCGACCCGGTGACGGTGGAGGCGGTTGACCGCAGCGGCCGGACGCCCGACGGCACGGTTCTCTCCGACCTGCCACAATCGCAGCAGTTGCTGCGCGATGCCTTCGAGGCGGAACCGGGCCTGGAAACACCGCCGCTCAGCATGGACGACGGCGGCTTCCTCTGGTTCGAGGTGGTTGACGTGACCCCTGCCCGCGACCGCACACTGGACGAGGTGCGCGACCAGGTGGTTGCCGACTGGACCGAGATGAAGACGCTTGAGGCGCTCGGCGCAAAGGCCATGGAAATGAAGGAGCGCCTGGAAAAAGGCGCGGAACTCGCAACCATCGCGGAAGAGCTTTCGGTCGCGGTCGAGACCAAATATTCTCTCAGCCGCGGCGGCGCCGACGGGGTGTTCGGCGAGGCAGCGGTGGCCTCGGCTTTCTCCGGACCATCGGGCGTGGTGGCAGTCGCCAATGACGCCTCGGGAGACAACAAGATCCTGCTTGAGGTGACATCGGTCAACGACGCGTCCTCGGTGACGGCGGATGCGGTTGGGGAAGACCAGCGCGCCCAGGTGTCGCAGCAGATCGCCGACGACATTCTCGATCAGATGGTGGCGCGGCTTCAGGCCCAATACGGCGTGTCGGTCAACCAGGCGCTGGCCGAGCGCGCGCTGGCGTTCTAGAAACCGCAAGGGGGCCGATCACCATGGCTGATCTCAAGTCATTCATCGCCAAGGCCGCGGGTGGCGAGGCGCTGAACCGGGATGAAGCCCGCCAGGCGTTCAATGTGATGATGTCGGGCGATGCGACACCCTCGCAGATCGGCGGATTGCTGATGGCGCTGAGGGTGCGCGGCGAGAGTGTCGACGAGATTGTCGGCGCGGTCAGCGTGATGCGCGAAAAGATGCTGCCGGTCAAAGCGCCTGCCGATGCGATCGACATCGTCGGCACCGGCGGCGACGCGACCGGAACCTACAATGTCTCCACCGCCGCAGCCTTCATCGTGGCAGGCGCAGGCGTGAAGGTGGCCAAGCACGGCAACCGGGCGCTCTCATCCAAATCGGGCGCGGCGGATTCGCTCGCTGCCCTCGGCGTGTCGCTGGAGCTTGATCCGAGGGGCATTTCCGCCTGCATCGATCAGGCGGGCGTGGGCTTCATGTTCGCGCCGTCGCATCATTCCGCCATGCGCCATGTCGGCCCGACCCGGGTGGAGCTCGGCACCAGGACGATCTTCAATCTGCTGGGACCGCTGTCCAATCCAGCAGGCGTGAAGCGGCAACTGCTCGGCGTGTTTTCGCCGCACTGGCTCATGCCGCTCGCCCATGTGCTGCGCGACCTGGGCTCCGAAACAGTCTGGGTGGTGCATGGCGACGGGCTCGACGAGATGACCACGACGGGCGTGACGCGCGTCGTGGCGCTCGAGAACGGCGCGATCCGGGAATTCGAGATTACGCCGGAAGAGCTGGGCCTTGCACGGGTGCCGCTCGATCTGTTGAAGGGCGGCGACGGCGTGGAGAACGCAGCCGCACTCAAGCGCGTGCTCGAGGGCGAGAAGAACGCTTATCGCGACATCGCCATGCTGAACGCGGCGGGCGCGCTGGTGATTGCCGGCAAGGCGGAGGATTTGCGCGACGGCGTGGCACGTGCAGCCCGGTCGATCGACAGCGGCGCGGCACTTGCCGCGCTTGAGACACTGGTGAGCGTTTCACGGGCGCATGCGCCGGCGCCGAAGGCGGGTTGAGGCCATGAGCGATATTCTCGCAAAGATCGAAGCCTACAAGCGTGAGGAGATCGCCGCAGCCAAGGCCGCTGTTCCGATGGCCGAGATGAAGGCGCGCGCGCGGGATGCCGCGCCGGCTCGGGGCTTTGAAGCCGCGATCGAGGCAAAGCATCAGGCCGGCGGTTACGCGCTGATCGCCGAAATCAAGAAGGCGAGCCCGTCGAAAGGCCTGATCCGCCCCGATTTCGATCCGCCGTCCCTGGCGCGCGCCTATGAGAGCGGAGGCGCCGCCTGCCTGTCGGTGCTCACCGACGCGCCGTCCTTCCAGGGTGCGCCGGAGTTCCTGACCGCGGCACGCGATGCCTGCACCCTGCCCGCGTTGCGCAAGGATTTCATGTTCGAGCCCTACCAGGTGCATGAAGCCCGCGCCTGGGGGGCCGACGCCATCCTGATCATCCTGTCCTCGCTTGACGATGACGACGCCAGGCGGCTTGAGGACGAGGCGCACTCGCTCGGCATGGCGGCGCTGATCGAGGTGCATGACGAGGCCGAGATGGAGCGGGCGTTGAAGCTCGACAGCCGGCTGATCGGCATCAACAACCGCAACCTGCGCACCTTCGAGGTATCGCTCACCGTTTCCGAACGGCTGGCGGGAATGGTGCCGGACGGGCGCATCCTGGTGGGCGAAAGCGGCATCGGCTCCCATGACGATTGCGTGCGGCTGTCGGCAAGCCGCATCAGGACATTTCTTGTGGGCGAGAGCCTGATGCGGCAAGCGGACGTCGCGGCCGCCACGCGGGCGCTGCTCACCGGCTCCGCCGACGGGGCCGGCACATGAGCGATGAGCGCGACCCACGGCTGACCCATCTGGCCGCCGACGGATCGGCCGCGATGGTCGATGTCGGCGACAAGGACGACACCGTTCGCGTCGCCGAAGCCGAAGGCTTTGTGCGGATGAAGCCCGAGACGCTTCAGCTGATCCTTGAAGGCAACATGAAGAAGGGCGACGTGATCGGCGCGGCGCGGATCGCTGGCATCATGGCCGCCAAGCAGACCGCCAGCCTGATCCCGCTGTGCCATCCGCTCGCGCTGACCAAGGTGAGCGTCGAGATCGAGCCGGACGAGGCCCTGCCGGGGCTGCGCGTGCGCACGCTCGCCAAGCTCACCGGCAAGACCGGTGTCGAGATGGAGGCGCTGACGGCGGCGTCGGTCGCCTGCCTGACGATCTACGACATGGCCAAGGCGGTGGACCGCGGCATGGAGATCGGCGGCATCCGGGTGCTGGCCAAATCCGGCGGAAAATCCGGCGACTGGACCATGACTGCGGAAGGCGTGCGCTGATGGCCTTGATGCCGGTCGATGAAGCGCTGGCGCGCATTCTCGTGGGAGCAGCGCCCCGCGGCGAGCCCGAGATGCTGCCGCTCAACCAGTGTTTCGACCGGGTGCTGGCGCGCGATCTCGCAGCCCTTCGCACCCATCCGCCTTTTGCGGCTTCGGCGATGGACGGATACGCGGTGCGCGCCGCCGACGCCGTTGACGGCGCGACGCTGAAGCTTCAGGGCGAATCCGCCGCAGGCCACGGCTTCGACGGCACGCTGGAACCGGGCTCGGCGATCCGGATCTTCACCGGCGCGCCGGTTCCCGCGGGCGCTGACGCCGTCATTATCCAGGAAATGACCGAGCGGCTTGACGATGGCTTGGTGCGGATCAACGAGGCGGCCATTCCCGGCCGGCACATCCGCAAGGCCGGCGTCGACTTCGAGACCGGCAGGATCGGGCTTCAGGCCGGACGCCTGCTCGACGCGGGCGCCATCACCTTTGCCGCGGCGATGAACCATGCCGCCCTGCCGATCGCGCGGCGGCCGAAAGTGGCGGTTCTGGCCACCGGGGACGAGTTGCGCCTGCCGGGCGAAAGCCTCGGCCCGGGCCAGATCATCGCGTCGAACACCTTTGGCGTGGCCGCCCTTGCCCGCGGCGCCGGCGCCGAGGTGATCGATCTCGGCATAGCCGCCGACCGGATGGAGGCGCTCGATGCCGCTCTTGATTCGGCGATTGCCCAGGACGCCGATGTTCTGGTGACCATCGGCGGCGCATCGGTGGGCGACCATGACCTGGTGCAGAAGGCCCTGGTGGCGCGCGGCATGCTGCTCGACTTCTGGAAGATCGCCATGCGCCCGGGCAAGCCGCTGATGTCGGGGCGCATGGGAGCGATGCAGGTGATCGGGCTGCCGGGAAACCCGGCTTCAAGCCTTGTCTGCGCGCATCTGTTCCTTGAGCCTCTGGTCACGCGGCTGGCCGGGCGGCCGGACCCGCAGCGGATACAAAAGGCAATTCTTGCCAACGAGTTGCCGGAGAATGATCAACGTCAGGATTACCTGCGCGGCGACCTTCAAGTCACCGACAGGGGACTGATCGCCACGCCGATGGCGCGGCAGGATTCGTCGCTGATGAAAGTGTTCTCCGACGCCCGTTGCCTGATCATCCGTCCACCCTTCGCGCCCCCGGCCAAGGCCGGCTCGATCTGCGATGTGCTGGTTTTGCGCCCCTGATGTTGTACATGTCATCTATCCGGGAATGACGGCCGATATCTGGGAATAGGCGATAATAGACGGATGAGACGATGGAAGCGCCTTTAAAGCGGCTTCAAACGGTCTTCAAAACGCCCTTTACAGACTTACTCAGGCCGGTTCGGGAAGGTGCTCGATCAAGTCCAAATCGAGACTTGCAAGCCTTTGATGATATCGGCATGCGACACCCGATCCAACCGCCCGACAATGAACCGCATCATTTCGGAATCGCGCCGGATTCGGCTCCGGTGGCCGAAAGGAATATTCCGCCCGGTTTCGAGCAACAGCCCTGGTCAACTCGCTTCAACAGGGACATGTAATCAGCAATCGGCAACGCCACCGTTTCGCCGTCGAAGATCAGCTTCCCGCAACTGTGGCACGGCCTGAGATCGGTTGCCGTGATGGTGTTACCTTCCGGCCGTTCTGGAGCGGCGCGGGCAAGGGCGGATCGAATACCGTTCCTTCTTGCTCCAGACGGTTATACAGGCCCCGGAGGCCGCACTCTGTCATCCCGAGGCTGCGCACAATCTTGCGTGTGCGAAACCCTTTCCGCTTGTAGGCAATAGCCTTTTATTCCCGGTCTGATGGCACTTTGATGTACTCGCCGCCATAGGCCTCCGAGAGCCTTAGAGCGTTTCATGGTTTGACAGACGCATATCCAGCGTTGGTGAGATAATTCGCGCATTCGTCGGGTTGGATTGTTTCGACCGGCCTGCCGATGTGACGCCACATCTCGTCGATGGTTTGCTTTTATGCGATCCGCATCCAATGCTTGATTTTTGAGAAAGCCTGATCGGTTGAATTGAGATCGGGCGAGTAAGGCGGTGGAAACCAGAGTCGCGCACCGGCGGCGTTGATGCTCTGACGGATGGCCGGCGACTTGTGACTGTCGAGATTGTCCATGATGACGATGTCGCCGGGCCTGAGGACGGGAACCAGTTGCTGCTCGATATAGGCGCGAAAGCACTCGCCGTTGATCGGCCCGTCGAAGTCGCAAGGCGCTGTTATGGAATCGTTGCTCAACGAGCCGAGGAAACAGCCTGCTAGCGCCTTACGCGAACACGAAATCGCTGGCCTCGATCAGTCCGGCTGCACCAAGGGCAGTGAACTGTCCGCCGGCGAAGGTCACCAGCGCGTCCGAGCCCACCGTGCTGATCGCGAGATCGGCCATCGAATTGACCAGCGTGTGGCTCGCGAAGTCGAACCGGTCGAGCCCGTTCTGGAACGCCTGGATGGTGTCGTTGTCCGAGTTGTTAAAAAAGCGGAACGTATCGGCGCCTGCCCCGCCATTGAGCAGATTGTTGCCCGAGTTGCCGGTAATGATGTTGTCGAGCGCATTGCCGACGGCGTTGATATTGCTGGCTCCGGTTAGTGTCAGGTTCTCGATGTGCTGGCTCTGCAGATAGAGCGCGTAGGACACGGAGCTGATTACCGTATCCGTGCCTTCGTTGGCGTTCTCGACAATCACGTCGCCCGCATTGTCCACATGGTAAGTGTCATTGCCAGCACCGCCAATCAGCCGATCGGCGCCCGCGCCGCCATTGAGCACATTGTTGCCCGCGTTGCCGGTGATCGTGTTGGCGAGCGTGTTGCCCGTGCCATTGAGATTGGCGGTTCCGGCCAGCGTCAGGTTCTCGATGTGCTGGCCCTGCTGGAACAGCGCGTAGGAGACCGAGCTCTGCACCGTGTCGATACCCTCGTTGGCACTTTCGACAACCACGTCGCCGCCATTGTCGACGACATAGGTATCGTTGCCCGCCCCACCGGTCATGGAATCGGCGCCGGCGCCGCCGTCGAGCGTGTCATCGCCCGCCCCGCCATCGAGAAGATTGTTGCCCGTATTGCCTGTGAGAATGTTGGCGAGCGCGTTGCCCGCGGCGTTGATGTTGGCGGATCCGGCCAGCGTCAGGTTCTCGATATGCTGGCCCTGCTGGAACAGCGCGTAGGAGACCGAGCTGATCACCGTGTCTGTGCCCTCGTCCGCGGCCTCGATCACCGTGTCACCGGAATTGTCGACCACATAGGTGTCGTCGCCCACCCCGCCGATCATCGTGTCGGCGCCCGCGCCGCCATCGAGTGTGTCATTTCCCGCCCCGCCCGTGAGCGTGTTGACGCCCGAATTGCCCGTAAGGTTGTTGTCGAGCGTGTTGCCCACCGCGTTGCTGTTGTCGGTCCCGGTCAGCGTCAGGTTCTCGATGTGCTGGCCCTGCTGGAACAGCGCGTAGGAGACCGAACTGAGCACCGTGTCGATGCCCTCGTCCGCGGCCTCGACGATTACGTCGCGGAAATTGTCGACGACATAGGTGTCGTTGCCCGCCCCGCCGATCAGCCGGTCGGCGCCAGCGCCGCCGTCGAGCGTGTCATCGCCCGCGCCGCCGTTGAGCAGATTGTTGCCCGCATTGCCTGTGAGAATGTTGGCGAGCGTGTTGCCGGTGGCGCTCAGGTTGTCGGTTCCGGTCAGCGTCAGGTTCTCGATGTGCTGGCCCTGTTGGAACAGCGCATAGGAAACTGAGCTGAGCACCGTGTCGATGCCTTCATGCGCGATCTCGACGATCACGTCGGCTTCATTGTCGACGACATAGGTGTCGTTGCCGGCCCCGCCGCGCATGATGTCGGCGCCCGCACCGCCGTTGAGCACGTTGTTGCCTCCATTGCCGGTGAGCGTGTTGTCGAGCGCGTTGCCGGTGCCATTGAGATTGGCGGTTCCCGTGAGCGTCAGTTGCTCGATATGTTGGCCCTGCTGGAACAGCGCGTAGGAGATGGAGCTCTGCACCGTGTCGATGCCTTCGTTCACGATCTCGACCACCACGTCGCCAACATTGTCGACGACATAGGTGTCGTTGCCGGCGCCGCCAACAAGCCTGTCGACGCCCGCCCCGCCGTCGAGCGTGTCATCGCCCGCCCCGCCCGTGAGCAGATTGTTGCCGGCATTGCCGGTCAGTATGTTGGCGAGCGTGTTGCCGGTGGCGCTCAGATTTGCGGTCCCGCTCAGCGTCAGATTCTCAATGTGCTGGCCCTGCTGGAACAGCGCATAGGAGACCGAGCTCAGCACCGTGTCCGTACCCTCGTCCGCGACCTCGACGATCACGTCGCCTGCATTGTCGACGACATAGGTGTCGTCGCCCACCCCGCCGATCAGCCGGTCGGCGCCCCCGCCGCCGTTGAGCAGGTTGTCGCCTTCATTGCCCGTGATCGTGTTGGCGAGTGTGTTGCCGGTGCCGTTGATGTTGGCGGTTCCGGTCAGCGTCAGGTGCTCGATGTGCTGGCCCTGCTGGAACAGCGCGTAGGAGACGGAACTCAGCACCGTGTCGGTGCCTTCGCCGGCATTCTCCACAACCACGTCGCCAGCATTGTCGACGACATAGGTGTCATCACCGATCCCACCGATGAGCCTGTCGGCTCCCGCGCCGCCGTCGAGCGAGTCGTCGCCATCGCGGCCTTCAAGCACGTTCACGCCCTCGTCGCCGATGATCGTGTCCGCCTTGGTCGTGCCGATGACGTTCTCGACGTCGACGATGGTGGTGCCATTGGTGCCGGTGCCCGCAGCAAGGTCGATGGTCATGCCGATCGTCCGGCCCTCGACACTCATCGTGTCGATGCCGTCGCCGCCATCGAGCAGATCGCCGCGCCCGCCGTCGATCAGAAGATCGTCGCCATCGCCACCGAACAGCTTATCCTCGCCGTCCCCACCGGCGAGGATGTCGTTGCCCGCACCGCCGAAGAGGTCTTCCTTTACGTTGTTCGCTCTGCCACGCAGCACATCGTCGTGATCGGAGCCGATAATGCCGAAGAATTTGTTGTCGAAGCTGTCACCCTCGGAGTCGCCGCCAGCGGCGAAGCCGGTACCGAGATCGACCTCGACCCCGGCGGACGAGGTGCTGTAGTCGAGCAAATTGGCGGTGCCGCCGCCGCCGAACATCTGGTCGGCGCCGGCGCCGCCGCGGATGATGCTGTTGAATATAGCGCCGCTCAAGATGTCGTTGCCATCGCCGCCGTCGAGCGTCACGAAGATGCGCGCATTGCTGGCGTCGATGATGTCGTCACCGCCATGGCCGTTGATCTCGAAGCTGTTAACGCTCGCCGCGGATAGGGTGAACTGCCCGAGATTGGTGCGCTCCAGCGTAAGATTACTGGAGTCAGACAGGGTGACTGCATCGCCGGTCGCGCCATCGGAGAGATTGACCTCGGCGGTATCGGAGCCCGCCCCGCCATTGATGGTGTCCGAGCCGTCGCCATCGTTCCAGATGAAACGGTCATCGCCGTCGCCGCCGCTCAGAGTGTCATTACCGCCGCCGCCGGTGATGATGTCGTTCCCGGCGCCGCCCGAAATGACATTGTCAAAATCGCCGATGGCGGTGAGGATGTTGTCCTGGTCGTCGCCGAGGATGCCGGCGCCGCCGAGGACCTCGACATTCTCGATCCCGGTCAGCGTGTCACGCAGTTCGCCCTCAAATGTGAGCATGCCCAGCGAAAGGTCAACGACATGATCGGCGATCTGAGTTCCCACGAAGACGAAGGTGTCCGTTCCGGCGCCGCCGATCCAGGCGTCACTGTCGCTAGCGCTGGCGAAACTGTTCTTGATCAGCCGGTCATCGCCGGCGCCGCCATGAATGATGTTGTCGACAGCATTGTCCTGATCGGAGATGACATCGTCGTGATCTGAGCCGATGACGTTTTCGATGCTGGACAACGTGTCGTTGCCGGCGGCGCCGCTCGCGGTGCCTGCCTCGAGGCCCACTGTGACTGCACCGGATGCATCCGCATAGCTTGCCGTGTCGATGCCGTCGCCGCCATCGATGATATCGTCGCCGCCGCCGCCGGTGAGGACATCGTCGCCGCCGCCGCCGGAGATCGTGTCGCGCTCGGAACTGCCGATGATGGTCTCCGCGTCGCCGTCCCCGGTGATGAAGATGAATTCTCCGTCACCGTTGTTCGCCACGGTGCCCCAGTCCTGAAACGTCCATCCGGACAGATCCAGGCTGGTGGCTTCTCCCATCGAGATGGCGACCAGATCCTTGCTGTTGGAGCTGTCATTGCCATCGATCAGCAGCGTTTCTGACAAGCCGCCGCCGCCGCCAATCTGCGAGGCCAGAAGGCTCGCTGTTTTTGTATGCTGGGTAAATCCGCTGCCGTCAGCAAAGAATTCGATCTCCTCGATGGAGGTCAGCGTGACGCCGGTCAGGTCGTAGACGTGCGCGCCCTCGCCGGCTGTCTGGAGCAGGAGCCTGTCCTCACCGGCCCCGCCATCGAAAATGGCGCCGGAAATGTTATCGGTGGGCAGAATCTCGAAAGTGTCATTGCCGTCCCCGCCTTCGAGTGTGTCGGCGCCGCCGCGACCCACAAGGATATCGTCGCCCGCCCCGCCTTTCAGCACGTTTGTACCCCTGGTCCCCTCCAGCGTATCGTTGTGCGCCGACCCCGTGAGGTTCTCGAAGTTCTGGAACGTGTCGCCCTCGGCATCACCGCCGCTCGCAGTCCCGACGCCCAGCCGGACGGTGACCCCTTGCGCCGAGCCGGCATAGCTCAGCGTGTCTTCGCCCACGCCTCCGTCAAGTGTGTCGTCGCCGGGGCCGCCGAAAATGATGTCGTCGCCGTCGAGGCCGAATATGGCCTCGTCGAACACGGTGCCCGTCAGCGTGTCGTTGCCGTTCGTGCCCTCGATATCGGCTGCGAAGACCCGCTGCATGACCACTTCATCAAAGGTGACCGGATCTTCGGAAGTCCAGGTGACGACCCAGCCGACGCCGTCGAGTGCGGTAACCGATGCTTCGCGTTGATCGCCTGCGGTCGTCACATTGACAAGGGTTTCCGTTCCGACTGCATCACCATTCGCATCGAAGCGCTGCATGTAGACGCCGCTGCCGTTGCCGTCCTGGCTGGCGCCCGAGTGCCAGACGACGACCCAGCCGCCGTCGGGCAGCGCTGTGACACCGGGTTTGGTTTGGAAGCCGGCCGTTGTCGTGTTGACCCCGGTTTGGGAGCCGACGGCGTCGCCGTCGCTGTCATAGCGCTGCTGAAATATGCCGGTCTCTTCGCCGTCCGGGTCAGCCCACGTCACCACCCAGCCGCCATCTATAAGTCCGGTGACCGTGGGGCTGGAGTTAGGTCCACCACCAATGGTGTTGACCCTGGTCTCGCCGCCGACCGGATCGCCATTCGCATCAAAGCGCTGCTGCTCCACGTTGCGGTCACCTGTGTTCCAGACGACAACCCAGCCCCCATCTGGCAAGGCTTCGATGTCACTTATGAAATTCCGGCCTGATGTGGTCGTGTTGACGCGGACTTCTCCACCGACCGCGTTGCCTTCTGCATCAAACACCTGCTGGAACACCTGTTCGTTGAACGAAATTCCGTTCCAGCCGACGACCCAGCCTCCATCCTCGAGCGCGGTTGCCGTCGTACCGCGGAGATCGCCGCTGACTGTGTTGATCTGCGTTTCGCCGCCCACCGCGTTGCCGGCGGCGTCGAAGCGTTGCTGCACGATGTCGCCACCATCGTGGATGACCAGCCAGCCGCCATCGGAAAGCGGCAGGACCGTCGCATCAATATAAAAGACTTCCGGATCGCCAACCTGCGTTTCGGCTCCCACCGGGTTTCCGGCCGCATCGAAGCGCTGAAACACCGTATGCGCGAACTCGACGTCATCCTCGCTGTCTGCCCCCCATACGGCAATCCAGCCGCCGGCCGGCAGCAGGGTGATGCTCGGATCTCTCATCTGTTGGGCCACCAACGTGCTGACCTGTACTTCCGCGTTTCCGGTTGCGTTCGATGCCATGTCCCTGTTCCTCTCGTTCGGCGTTGCTTCGCCGGGCGTTTGTCTCTGGCGGCGCCTTGCCGCCCTGCCTGGTTGCCCGCGTTCCTGTGGGGACTACGTGCGGCGCCTGATTCTTATTCGCGGGAAATTCCCTTTTTTTTGCGGGCCTCAGGCTCATGCTTGAGCGTATGGCTCCGCCTGCTCGCAGAACTGCCTTGGCAGCAAACAGCGAGCGTTGCAGGCCCTTTTAGGGGGCAACCGTTGTCATGAGCGTTGTAACGACCGTTGTAATTGCGCCTGCGCGGCGTTTTTTTCGTCCCGAAGGCGGGATGCAGGGTCGAATCGGTCCTGTTGTCCGCGCACAGCTGGCTAGATGCCGTTTTCCACCAGGAAGCGGCCGACCGCCTCTGCGCAGTCCTTCCAGGCGGGTTCGCTTTCGACGAGAATGTGGTTGCTGCTGTCGAGTGGCACGAACCGGGCGCCGGGAATGCCGGCGGCGACCGCCCGGCCCACCTCCAGCGGAATGCGCTGGTCGCGCTTGGCGTGCAGCACCAGGGTCGGCGCGCGCACTTCGGCCAACCGGTCACGGACGTCGATGAGCCCGAAGGCCTGCTGAAAGCGCACCGCATTCCTGGGCGATGTCGTCTGGCGCTGGAAATCATCGAACCAGGCGAGATCCTCTGCGGGCGCCTCCGGCATGAAGGTTTGCGAAAAGATATGGCGATAGGCGGGATTGTCGGTGCCCCAGCCAAGTTCGGTGAGCGTCAGCACGGCCTCGCGCCGGGCCTGTTCCTCGGAGTCGGTGAGGTAGCGCCAGCCAGCCGCATAGCTGCCGATCAGGATCAGCCCCGAAACACGCTCGGGGTGACGCACCGCATATTCGATCGAGACTGCGGCCCCTTGCGAGATGCCGAGCAGGGGGAAGCGTTCAAGGCCCAGCCTGTCGGCGACGGCCTCGAGATCCTCGACGAAAGCCTCGAAACTCAGGTCTGCCACGTTCCAGTCCGACAGGCCGCAGCCGCGTTCATCGTAGCGGATGAAGGTGCGGTAGCGGGCAATGGCTGCAAAGCCTCTGCCCCAGATCGGGCTCGCCCAGTCGAACTCCAGGTGGTTGAGCCAGTTGGCCGCCTTCAGCAGCGGCGGGCCGGAGCCGAGCGTCGCATAGGCGATCTTGGTTCCGTCCTTGACGTCGCAGAAGCCGATCTTCTGCTCCCACAAGGCGCGCGACCGGGCGCGCGCCTTGCGTTCCCGCGCATCGGCTCCCGCGTTGGCCCGCGCAATGGCCCCGGTATTGGCCTCCGCGTTGCCGCCTCCATTGGCTTGCGGCGCAGCACCCGGCCCCCGCCTATCTTGCTGCGCCGGCAACGCCTCGCGCTCTTGGGCCTCGGCCCCGTCCGGATCTGCCTCGCGCCACCGGCGCATCCATTTCTGCGCCGTCAGCGAATCGACATCCGTGTGGGTCGCAAGCCTGCGCAGGACTGCTGTCCGGATCATGGCGGCGTCTTCGCGCTCGGAGACAAGCCACGCGTCGAAGGCTGCGGTGCCCGCGCCATCCAGCCCGTCGAGAAAGACCATGTCGAGCTGCCCCGCCATCCGCTCCAGGTCAGCGAGGCTGGCATCGTCGCACTGCAACCGGCCATGGATCTCCCGGAAATCGACATCGACGTCGCCTGCATCGAACTGGGCCCGCTCGCGATCGGCCACGATCCGAGGCTTGGACGGGGTATCGACCACCTGGCGCAGCTTGCTCAAGGACCAGCGCAGCGCCGCCTTCGGGTCATCGGGCAGGTCCCACAGCAATTCGCACAACCGCTCCCTCCGGTGGGGCCGGCCGGTGGCGACAAGAAAGGCAAGCAGGGCACGCGCTTTGCGCGAGGCGGGAAGCGGCAACTGCACGCCGTGCGATGTAACGCGCAGCTCGCCAAAGAGCGTGATGTGAAGATCGTTTGGCATGATTTGCCCACTACGCTTAAAAATTAAAAATCACGCCATTCCGGCGGAGACAAAATTGACTATTCAATATCTACTGTAACACTCTTATACCACACCGGCTCCCGCGTTTTCATGCCGGAAAATCACGTACCCTGTGCGGCAGACGCGATCCCGGGAAGGCTCCGGTCGCAAGCCCTCGCCCGGCGCCGATAACTGGACGAGTTCTCCAACACCCTGGCAAGCTCAACTGCTGCCGGGCGCGCGCGACGGGAAGACGGGCGTCATGAGATCGCGCGCTGGACTGTGCCGCTGCGGACGTCAATTCCCCGGCAATCATTCAAACTAGCCTTCGCGCTCCCGCTTCACGCGAAGACGAAGTCGCTCGCCTCAAACAGGCCCGCAGCGCCCTGCACGATGACCTGGCCGCCGCCGGTGAAGGTGATCAGGGCATCCGCGCCCGTCGTGCTGATCATGGCAGTCTCTACCCAACTGGCGAGGTTGCCAGTGCTGTTGTTGCCATGGTTGAGGAGAAAGACGCAAAAACGGGCGTGTTTTCTGAGATTCTGTCGCCTAAGAAAAGGGGCAATCCAGAGGTCCCCAATAGGTCCCCAATCGCCAAATTGTGGAACTGACACTTTCGCGGATGCAACCAAAAACCCCTTTAATATCAACGTGACGAGAGATAATCGGAATGAGCTTTCCCGCAGTTTCGCCAAACCTGGATTGGGGACGTTTGGTTCTGCAATGAAAACAATCCTTTAGACCGTTCCTATTCCCGTTTGAGTACCGTCATTGTGCGTGTTCCGTTCCCGTTTATGTTTCGCGCCTCCAATGTTCTTTCATTGTTTCTTTACCACTTGCGGAACACTTATGGAACATGATACCTAGGTTCTGGGTTTGTTTCATACCGGCATGGTGCCGGCCGCAGGGGTGCTGCAACTATGCTGACGCGCAAACAACACGAACTTCTCCTCTTCATCAATGAGCGGATGAAGGAAAGCGGCATTCCGCCTTCCTTCGACGAGATGAAGGATGCGCTTGATCTGGCGTCGAAATCCGGCATTCACCGTCTGATCACGGCACTCGAGGAACGCGGCTTCATTCGCCGGCTTCCGAACCGTGCCAGGGCGCTTGAAGTGATCAAGCTGCCCGACAGCTACCAGGCCAATCTGCAGCCGCGGCGCGGATTTTCACCGAGCGTCATCGAGGGGAGCCTCGGCAAGACCCCCGAGCCGGTGCGCCGCACCGAGCCGGCCAATGCAGAGCCGTCGCAGGTCACCGAAGTGCCGATGATGGGCCGCATCGCCGCCGGCGTGCCGATTTCGGCAATCCAGAACAACACCCACAACATCACCATTCCGTCCGAAATGATCGGCCTGGGCGAACATTACGCGCTTGAGGTCAAGGGCGATTCGATGATCGAGGCCGGGATCTTTGACGGCGACACGGTGGTGATCCGCAATGTCTCCACCGCGAGCCCCGGCGACATCATCGTGGCGCTGGTGGACGACGAGGAGGCAACGTTGAAGCGCTTCCGGCGCAAGGGCGCCTCGATTGCGCTCGAAGCCGCCAACCCCGCTTACGAGACGCGCATCTTCGGGCCGGACCGGGTCAAGGTTCAGGGCAAGCTCGTGGGCCTGATCCGCCGCTATCATTGAGGCGTCCTGCCGAGGGTCTGCTGGTTTCCGCGGGATGATGAACGATGCCCCGCAGCCTCAGTCCGGCACATCATAGCTTCGGCTGCGCCAGTCGTAGTAGCGCTGGATCGTCCATGGGCGGACAACGCCCGCCAGCGACGCGTCGATCGCGAGGGCCGGCTTCGTTGTGCGGGGATGATACGGGCTTGCGGTTGAGGGAGACGGCTGCGGTCCGATTCGGATTGCCAGCGAGCCGGTCACGCGCAGGCTGCGGGAGGTGACCAGCGTGGCGCCCGAGTGGCAGGCGCGCATGCGGACGGGAATGGCGAGGACGACCAGATCCGCCCTGTCGCAGGCGGCCCCGATGAGCGGGGCTTCATTGATGGCGATGATTTTAAGACGATGGTGGACGGCGGCGCAGACGCCGCGGCTTGCGCAGTGGAACCGGGACCGGTCGGCGGCCGCCGAGGCCAGAAGCTCGTCGAGGACTTTCGACTCGGTAGCCGCTTCGGAGGCTTCGCCCTCGGCGCTTTCCATTTCGGAGCCTTGGGCTTCGCGGTCCTCAGACCCGGCAGCGGCAACCGCGGATGCGACAGGTTTATGCGCGACCGGCGCCACATGCGGCTTGTCCCGCAGCGCCATCTGCCATTGCCTGAATGTGAACTCGCTCGGTCGTGCCGCATTGCTCGCGAGCCCGTCGGGACCAGCAAGCGCCACCAGATTGCCGTCTTCGCTGATCAGGATGTCGGGACCGGGATCCCTGACGGGCGGCAATGCAAGCACCGCGCCCAGTCCGATCAGCGCGATCCCTCCGAGCCGCAGCCAGCTTCTCAAAAACACCAGGATGATCAGACCGCCTGACGCTGCCACGGTGGCCAGGATCGGGATCTGCCCGACGACGATGTCGCCGCCGAGGCTTTCCACATACCGCGCAGTCCAGATCACGCCTTCAAGGCCCTTGCCCATCACCCTGAGCGGCCATTCGTCGAGGCCAAAGGGCATCATGAGCAGCGCCAGCACGCCTGCCGGCATCACCGCGAAAGTGACCAGCGGCATGGCCAGCACATTGGCGAGAACCCCGTTTCCAGCCAGGCGATGAAAATGGTGGGCGGAGAACAGGCCTGTCGCAAGCCCGGCCACCAGCGAGGTGATGGCAAGCCCCAGAACGGCCTTGGCCAACAGGATGATCGCCCTGCCGGGCGCTGAACCGGCCAACAGGCTGGGCGCGGACTGCCCGCCGCTCTTGCGGGCGGCCAGCACGGCATAGGCGGAGATCAGCGCTGCGGTGGCGGCGAAGGACATCTGGAAGCCAGGACCCACAACGGCCGAGGGCGTGAGCAGGATGATCGCCATTGCAGCCAGCGCGACATTGCGCATGGTCAGCGCCGGACGATCGGCCAGCACGGCGACCAGCATGATGGCCAGCATCACCCAGGCGCGCTGGGTGGCGACGCTGCCGCCGGATATCATCAGATAGGCGGTCGCGGCCAGTAGCGCGCCGATGGCGGCGATTTTCTTGACCGGCCAGGCTTCGACCGCGACAGGGAACGCCGCCAGCAGCTTGCGGATGAGCAGGTAGAGCGTGCCGGCTGCCAGCGCCATGTGCAGCCCGGAGATGGCGAGGATATGGGCGAGCCCGGTGGCCCGGAGCGCGTCGACAGTCGGTTCGGAGATGCCGCGCCGGTCGGAGACGGCGAGCGCAGCGGCAATGCCGCCCGGATCGCCCGGCAGCACAGAGCGTATCCGTGCCGAGATCCGTTCACGAACAGTCCGCACACCAAGCCAGAAGGTCTGCAACCGGCCCGGCGGCGGCTGCGCGAGCGGATCTCCAGCCTCGGGCGCCCGGTAGAAGAAACCATGGGCGCCGATGCCGTCGATGAACGCCCTGAAGGCGAAATCATAGCCGCCCGGCATCGCCGGCCCGGATGGCGAGGACAGCCGCGCCCGGCCCGAGATCGGCGCCCCGACCGGCAGCGGCGGATGCGGCGCGCGCGCGACCAGACGGACGCGCCCCGGCGGACGCCCGAGTTCGGGATCGGCGGTCGAGATCACCCGGATCAGGTAGCGCACCCTGCCCCCGGCGTCGAATTCGCGCGCCTCGACAAGTCCCGTGATCCCTGTGGTCACGTCCTGATCCAGCAGCACCGTGCCGGACCGCTGCTCGATGCCGGCGGCGACGGCGCCCGCAAACAGGGCTGCGGCAAAGCCTGCGGTTCGGGCAAATCCGATGTGGCGCGGGCGCGCAAACAGGGCCAGACCCGCCGTGACAGCAAAAGCGCAGAGCAGTGCGATCATTCCCGGATCGGTGGCCGCGGTGTAGAACAGCCCCGCACCCGCGCCCATCGCCACCGGCAGGAACAGGAACGAAAGCCCGCCGCTCGCCTCGGTCGCAGCAGCGGCGGCAAGGGCTACCTGCAGACCGGCGGAAACGGAGGCGGCCCGGCCCGGCTGCGGCATCGCCGGGTCCGTGGTGGTCAGCCGCTGTGGCGGACGAAGCGTCAGATCCGACAGGCCTGAGCCGGGGCGCATCGGCGCAAGACTCAACGGCGCTTGAGCCTCGACCGTCTCATGCTCCTGCCTGCTGCGCCTCGCCTGCATCATGCACGCCTCGCTTGAAGCCTCGCAGATTACACCCGGGCACCCGCCCGATGCCACCAAAAATTGCATGAGGACAGGACGCGCGGCATGGACCGTCGGCGTTGCAGCTGCAGGCGCTGGTTTTTCGGTCCGAATCGGCATCGCCGCGCGAGAGCGGCGCGCGCTCATGCGGCGCTTGCATGCCCCTGCCGCGCCGCACAATTAGCCATCCGCATAGCTTGGCAGGGTGAGGTAAATCATATAGCTAACCCATGACGGTCATCCAAGGCGCCGGCTCTCAGGCCGCAAGCCTGTTATTGTGGAAGGACATGCCAATGGCAGACAAGAACGCAAAACTCATCATGGACGGGAACGAGATCGAATTTCCGATCAAGTCCGGGACCATCGGCCCTGATGTTGTCGACATCGCCACGCTCTACAAGCATACCGGGGCGTTCACCTATGATCCGGGCTTTACCTCCACGGCGTCTTGCGAATCCAAGATCACCTACATCGATGGCGACGAAGGCGTGCTCCTGCACCGCGGCTATCCGATCGACCAGCTGGCCGAGCAAGGCGATTTCCTGGAGGTCTGCTATCTGCTGCTTTACGGCGAACTGCCGACGGCAACCCAGAAGGTGGATTTTGACTATCGGGTGACCCGCCACACCATGGTGCATGAGCAGATGAGCCGGTTTTTCACCGGGTTCCGCCGCGATGCGCACCCGATGGCCGTGATGTGCGGCTGCGTCGGCGCGCTGTCGGCATTCTATCACGATTCAACCGACATCACCGATCCGCACCAGCGCATGGTCGCCTCGATGCGCATGATCGCCAAGATGCCGACGCTGGCGGCCATGGCCTATAAATATCACATCGGTCAGCCGTTCGTGTATCCGAAGAACGACCTGGATTACGCGGCGAACTTTCTGCACATGTGCTTTGCCGTGCCCTGCGAGGACTATGTGGTCAATCCGGTGCTGGCGCGCGCCATGGACCGGATCTTCATCCTGCATGCCGATCATGAGCAGAACGCCTCGACCTCGACCGTGCGTCTCGCGGGCTCGTCGGGCGCCAATCCGTTCGCCTGCATTGCGGCGGGCATCGCCTGCCTCTGGGGCCCTGCCCATGGCGGCGCCAACGAGGCGGCGCTCAACATGCTGGCCGAAATCGGCACCGTCGACAAGATCCCGGAATTCATCGACCGCGCCAAGGACAAGGACGATCCGTTCCGGCTGATGGGCTTTGGCCACCGGGTCTACAAGAACTACGATCCGCGCGCCAAGATCATGCAGAAGACCTGCCATGAAGTGCTCAGCGAGCTCGGCATCAAGGACGATCCGCTTCTGGAAGTGGCGATGGAGCTGGAACGCATTGCGCTGACCGACAGCTATTTCATCGAGAAGAAACTCTACCCGAACATCGACTTCTATTCGGGCATCACGCTCAAGGCGCTGGGCTTCCCCACCACCATGTTCACCGTTCTGTTCGCGCTTGCGCGCACTGTCGGCTGGATCGCGCAGTGGAGCGAGATGATCGAGGATCCGGGCCAGCGCATCGGCCGTCCACGCCAGCTCTATATTGGCGAACCCTCGCGCGATTACCTGCCGGTGTCCAAACGCTGAACCGGCTGTTCGAGTTCGATTGACGGAAAAAGCGCCTTCGGGCGCTTTTTTTGTGCTTGCATCTGGCCTGGGTGCCGGATTGGCGGCTTGTCAGCGGCCTATGACGGACAGCACCGTCCTGGCGGCGAGCTCGGAGGCGGGTTCGCCGGTCTGCATGCGCGACCAGACGAGATCGAAATCCGCGAGTGCGGCTGCGCGATGCAGCGTGTCGCGGGACAACTGGTCGGCGATGCGCGCCAGACGCTCGGGGCGAACCTGATTGTCGTAGGATTCGGCTGTGACCACGTGGCCGGCGATCATGTTGGGGAGTGCTGCGGTCCAGGTGGTGATCATGTTGAAGAACTGCCGGGCGACCGGATCGAGCTTGTAGCTCGACATATGCGGCACGCCGGCGAGCGCCAGTTCCAGAAGAACCGTGCCCGAGGCGGCGATGGCGACATCGGCGCGGCCGAAGGCCTCCCATTTGGCAGCCTCGCCGGTGACGATCCGGCACGCGACATCCCAGCCCAGGACCTCGTCGCGCACCTGGCGTTCGACATGGGCGCCGGCGGGCAGCACGAAGGTCATCTCGGGGTTGAATTCGGACAGCCATCGGGCCGCTTCGCCGAAAGGGCGACCAAGCCTGGCCACCTCCGAGCGGCGCGAGCCCGGCAGGATCAGGCAGACCGGCGGCTCGCCGGGGTCTCCGGCGCCACGCCGCGCTTTCTGTGCCGCATGCGCCGCTATCAGACCCGGATCGTCCATCAGACGGTGGCCGACATAGGTCAGCGGCGGGCCGCCCAGCCGCTCGACGATCTCGGCTTCGAAGGGAAACACCGACAGGATGTGGTCGACCCATGCCCGCATGGCGGGCGCGCGCTCGGGCTTCCAGGCCCAGACGGTGGGACAGACATAATTGATGATCTTGAGATCGGGCAGCGCCTGGCGCACCTTGCGGGCGACCCGATGGGAAAAATCCGGACTGTCGATGATCACCAGGCAATCGGGCCTTGCCGCAATGATGGCGTCGGCAGTCTGCCGGATGCGCAAGATCAGTTTGGGCAGTTGCAGGATGACGGCCGAAAACCCGATAATCGAGAGTTCTGTGTAATCAAACAGCGAATCCAGTCCCTGCGCCTTCAGATGCTCGCCGCCCACCCCGACGAGGTCCGGCTGCTCGCCCGTGGCCGCTGCAAGCGCACGCACCAGCTCTCCGCCCAGGATGTCGCCGGAGGGTTCACCGGCAACGACGGCCAGCCTGAGCGCGGTCATGAGCCTGCTCCCTCGTCCGGGGGCTCGATGCCGGTGACGAACAGCCCGAGCCGGTCAGCTTCAGCGATCACGCCGTCCCGGTCGAGCATCAGGCTGCGCCCCGCCTCGATCGCAATGCCCGCAAGGCCTGCAGCATGGGCATTGGTGACCGTGCCGGGGCCGATGGACGGCAGATCGGCGCGCTCGTCCTGACCCGGCTTGCAGAGCTTGACGAGAACGCCGGCGCGGGCGGCAGGCAATCTGGCCGACGCGCGCAGATCCGCCACGCGGGCAAGCATGGAATCCGTGCCTTCGAGCCCTTCAAGCGCGACCACCCGGCCGCCGACAGAAACCGCCCCCTGCCCGATATCGAGCCTGCCGAGCGCAAGGGCGGCTGTTGCCGCAGCTCTGATATCGGCAAGATCGGATTTGGCCGGTCGCACCCGGCCGAGCGGACCTGCCGGGCCCAGAAGCCCTGGCGCGACCCGCTGTGCTGCGACGACCTTGACGCCCTCGTTTTCGAGCACGCTGATGGCAAAGCGCAACAGCTTGTCATCGCCGCCCGAAACGACGACACGCAATGCCGTGAAAAAGCCCGTGAGCGAGCGCCAGGTCGGGCGGATCTCGGCCATATCCGGGCGGCGGCCGATGCCGCCTGCGAGGACGACCGAGCCGATGGAATGGCGGCGCACGACCCGCGCAAATCCCGCCAGATCGGCAATGCTGATCTCGCACTGATCAAAGCCGGACCAATCCTGATCGGCCTCTCCCTTTATCGCGAAAACATAGGGATCATGCCCGAGATCCCGCGCGGCCTCTGCCACCAGAACCGGGAACCGGCCTTTCCCCGCCAGAATTGCGAGCCGCCCGGCGATGTCAGGCGAACCGGCGGGCACACTCATCGGCTTCAGCCCCGCTGGCCCCGTGCAGGCGAAGACAGCGCGCGCTCGCTTTCAGCATCGATGAAGTCGACGATATCGGCCACGGCAGAATTCGTCTCCGACATTTCCCGCACGCGCGTGATGTTTTGCCGGATCGGTGTCGCAGGGTCAAAGATCATCTTGTACGCCCGGCGCACGGCATGGATAGCCGGTTTGTCGAAGCCCGAGCGTTGCATGCCGATGATGTTGAGACCCATCAGCACGCCGGGATTGCCGTTGAGCATGCCGTAGGGGATGACATCATTGCTGACAGCCGCAAGGCCGCCGATGAAGGCATGGTGGCCGATGCGGGTGAACTGGTGCACCGCGGCACCGCCGCCCATGATGACCCGGTCGCCGACGGTAACGTGGCCGGCGAGCATCACATTGTTGGACAGGATGACATTGCTGCCGACATGGCAATCATGGGCCACGTGCGAGTAGGCGAGAAACATCGAATTGTCGCCGACCGTGGTCTGGCCGCCGAAATCCGGCATGCCCGGATGCATCGTCACGCCCTCGCGGATGGTGCAGCCCCGGCCGATGATGAGTTCTGTGTCTTCGCCCTTGTAATGGATGTTTTGCGGCGCGCAGCCGAGAACGGCATTGGGATAGATGATGGTCCCCTCGCCGATCGTCGTCGTGCCGTCGATGACGACATGGCTCATGACCCGCACATTGTCGCCAAGCCGGACCTTGGAGCCGATGTGGCAGAACGGACCGATATCAACATTCAGGCCGATCTTGGCTCCATCCTCGACGATGGCCGAGGGGTGAATGCGGTAGGCATGCAGGGTGGCTGCGGGGGCGGTAAAAGTCATTCAGTCTCACTTTCTGACGGAACCAGCATGGCTCCGATGTCAGCTTCTGCAACCTTGGCACTGTCGACCATTGCCGCGCAATGGAAGCGCCAGATGTTGCCGCGCTGCTTGGTCTTGGTGACATGGTATTCCAGCCTGTCGCCGGGAATGACCGGCTTGCGGAACTTCGCATTGTCGATCGTCATGAAATAGACAAGCTTGCTTCCGGCTCCGGTCGCGCGCGCGCAGATGGCGCCGGCGGTCTGGGCCATGCCTTCGATGATCAGCACGCCGGGCATGATCGGATTGCCCGGAAAATGGCCGGTGAAATGCGGCTCGTTCGCCGTCACGTTCTTGATGCCGATGGCGGAGTTGTCGGCATCGATGTCGATGATCCGGTCAACCAGCAGAAACGGGTAGCGATGCGGCAGCAACTTCATGATGTCGCGAATTCCGGCCGTTTCCAGCGTTGTAGTCGAAGCTTCAGTCATTGCTCCTCGCCACCCTTTTCCGTCCTTGTCCTGCCTGTCTTGCCAAAGGCGCGGGCATTGGCATCGGCCACGTCCCGCAAAAAGCCGTTCATCGGCCGCGCCGGAATACCCGCCCAGCGGACATTGGCGGGGACATGACTGGCAACGCCGCTCATCGCGGCAATCTGGGCGCCATCGCCAATGGTAATGTGACCATTGATAGCACAGGCACCACCAATCATGACACCGTCACCCAGCGTCGTGCTGCCGGCAATGCCGGTCTGGGAGACGATAACACAGTGACGCCCGATCCGGACATTGTGCGCGATCTGCACCTGATTGTCGATTTTCGTGCCTTCGCCGATCACCGTGTCGTCGAGCGCGCCGCGGTCGATCGTCGTCGACGCGCCGATTTCAACATGATCCTGGATGATGACGCGGCCGATCTGCGGGATCTTGATCATCCCGCGTGGTCCGGGCGCATAGCCGAAGCCGTCCTGCCCGATGGAAGCCGAGGGATGGATGATCACATGATTGCCGATCAGCGCGTGCTGCACCGTGGCCGCATGCCCGATATCGCAGTTGCGGCCGATGCGCGTGCCCTCGCCGATGGCCGCACCCGACGCAATCACCGTTCCCGCGCCGATCTCGACCCGTGCGCCAATGACCGCACCCGCCTCCACGGTCGCGCCGTCCTCGATGATCGCCGACGGATGGACGATGGCTGCCTCCGACACACCGGTTTCAGATGTAAGCGGCAACGGGCGCATGGCGGACGCGACCAGCGCGGCGCCGGCCAGGGCAAATGCGGATTGCGGGTCGGCAGTGATCAGGGCGGCGACCGTGGAGGGCACGTCCGCGGCCAGTTTTGCGGTCACGAAGACAGCGCCGGCCTGAGACATTCTCAATTCCGGCAATGCCTTGCGAGCGCTGGCGAAGGTGACATCGCTGGATCCGGCACGCGACAGCGGCGCTATCGATGTGACAATGCGTCCGGAAAACGCGGGATTCGCGAGTTCAGCTCCGCAACGACCGGAGAGGTCTGAAAGCGAAATGCCTTCATGCGGAGGAAAGAAGCGAATTTTATCCATAAGGAAACCAAAGAGAGAGACCGGGTGGCCTTCAGGCCACCCGTGTCGGATCAGAAGCGCGTCGAGGCGCCGAAGCCGAATTTCTTGACCTCGTCAAAATCCTCTTTGACGACCGGCTCGGCGTAATAGACCCGCAGGGGACCGAACGGCGAGGCCCATGTGATGCCAAAGCCCACCGAAGCGCGCCATTCCATGTCGTTGCCAACCAGGGTCTGGGTCCCGAAATCGGCAGCAGAGATCTCATTGCCGTAGAGCGTGGCGGCATCGGCGAAGACATTGAAGCGCAAGCCGAGATCACGCGAGACCAACGGCAACGGCGCGGACACTTCCGCGGTGCCGTTGAAATAGGTGGTGCCGCCAGCCTCGCCAACGTAACTGGTGCCGTCGAACACGCGCGGGCCGATGCCCCTGGTGTCAAAGCCGCGGATGGTTTCCTGACCGAGGAAGAGATGGTCGAACACGCGCAGATTGTCGCCGGTGGCGACAACATGGCCTGCACCCACGCTCAACTGTCCGATCATGTCGGCCTGCTCGGAGAGCATATGGAAGTAGCTCGCCTTGGCGGTGGTCTTGAGATAGTCGGAGTCGAACCCGAGGCCGGCATATTCCTGGGTGAAGCGGGCGGCAATGCCCTCACGCGGCAGTTTCTGGTCGTCGAGCGTGTTGTAGGACAGGGTGTAGGACAAGGCGCCGATCTGGTGACCGCCATTGGCGATGGTGCGGCCAACTGCGTTGCGCTCCGGCAGAGACACAATCGAAGCCAGGTTTGCATCGTTGTATCTTGTCTCAGAAAACTTGAACGCCGTGCTCAGGTAGATGTCTTCCGTGATCGGCGCGCCGAGACGCAGATTGATGCCCTGGGTCTCGTCTTCAAATTGGCCGTAGCTCGCATCCGTGGTCCTGAAGACATCGAAGCCGGCAGCAAGACGGTAGCCGAGGAAATAGGGCTCGGTGAAGGACAGGCTGTATTCGCGCGTATCCTCTCCGCCGCCGACCGATGCCTTGATGAACTGGCCGCGACCGAGAAAGTTGCGCTCGGTGATGTCAATGGTGGCGGTAAAGCCGTCATTGTTGGAATAGCCGCCGCCGACGCCGAATTCACCGGTCGACTGATCCTTGACATCGACGATCAGAACCACGCGGTCAGGCTGCGAGCCCGGCTGGGTGGAAATGTCGACCGAGGAGAAGAAGTTAAGGGCTTCGAGGCGCTTCTTCGCGCGCCGGACCAGGACCTGATTGAAGGCGTCGCCTTCCGACAGGTCGAATTCGCGGCGGATCACGTAGTCGCGGGTACGGGTGTTGCCGCGGATCTCGATCCGCTCGACATAGGCGCGGGTGCCTTCATCAACCAGATAGACCACCGAAATGGTGCGGTTGGTGTAGTCGCGATCGCCGCGCGGGGTGACGGTTGCGAAGGGGTAGCCCTGGGTGGCGACACGGTCGGAGATCGCAAGGATCGTGTCCTCGACATCTTCGGCACTGTAGACCGAACCGCTGCGGGTCTCGATCAAGCCCCTGAGCGCTTCCGAATCGATGCCGGGAACGGTGCTCTCGATGCTCACGTCACCGAACACATAGCGTTCGCCCTCTTCCACCGTGATGGTCACAACATATTCGTTGCTGGCTTCATCAAGCTCGGCAAAGGAGGAAATGACGCGGAAATCGGCATAGCCGCGATTGTAATAGAAACGGCGCAGCAGCTCTTCATCGGCCCGCAGCTTGTCCTCGTCATAGACATCCTTGCGCGACAGGAACGACAGAAAGTTCGAGCGCTTGGTTGTGATGACGTCGCTGAGACGCCCGTCGCCAAAGGCCTGGTTGCCGACGAAGTTGATCGAGGAAATCTTGGTGCGGTCGCCTTCGTTGATTTCAAAGGCGAGATTGACGCGGCCGCCCTCGACGGGAACCACGCGGGTGGTCACGACAGCGTCGCTGCGTCCGATCGCAGCATAGGCGTCGCGAATGGCCTGCACGTCGGCCTGAATGATGAGGTCATTGTAGGCGCCAAGCTGGCGGCTCTGCACGACGCCCCTGAGAGCCACGTCCTTGAGCTTCTTGTTGCCGTTGAAAACGACCTGGTTGATGACCTGGTTTTCGGCCACGGTCACGATCAAGGACGAGCCGGAGACGCTGATCTGCACGTCGGAGAACAGGCCGGTCGCAAACAGGCGCTTCACCGATTCGTCGATGTCATTGTTGTCGAAACTCGCGCCCGGCGTGATCGTCAGATTGCCGCGGACAGTCGATGCGTCAACGCGGGAATTTCCCCGTACGTCGATACGGCTGACGACCGCTGCTTCTGCAATTGCAACCCCGGCAAGCATCGAAACGCCCGCGCCCGTCACAACGATCCCCGCGGTCAGCGCAACTGCTGACACTGCGTTCAAAAACTTTGAACCGGCTTTCATTGATCTTATTACCTTTTTTTACTCGGATGCCCCAAACGGAGACACGCATCGTGAGTCATGACTTGCGCCCGTTTTACCCGCTTTTCATACACAAGCAAGGGACGGAGTTAATTTCTGTTTACTTCCATCGACGGCGTGACTGTTTGGCCACGCTTGAGCAATTTCAGGGTTAACAACTGGTTAGCATAGCTCACGCCCAGTTTTCAACCGATCAGCATCGTGACATCGTTCCAGGTCGCAAAAATCATCAGCGCCAGGACGATCGTCAATCCGAACCGGTAGGCCCACTCCTGAGCCACCTCGCCCGGCGGGCGGCCACGCACGGCCTCGATGGCGTAAAACACCAGGTGCCCGCCATCAAGCATCGGCACCGGCATGAGGTTGAGCAGGCCAATGGACACCGACAGAACCGCGGCAAGCTGGATCAGCGCCATGATGCCGAGGGTCGACATGTCCTTGGAGTACTTGGCAACCCTGATCGGGCCACCCAGCTGATCCGGCTTTTCGCGGCCGCTGATGATGTTGCCGATATAGCCGACGGTGCGGGTGACAATGTACCAGCTTTGGGCGACGCCCTCGCCCACGGCCTCGATCGGACCGTATTCGCGGATCCGGAAGTTGCCCGCATCATCGTTGGTCACCACACCGATGCGGCCGACTTCCATCTTGTTGCCGAAATTGTCGGAAATTTCCGTGCGCACGGGCGTGAGCGTGAGATCGACGAGTTCTCCGTTGCGGTCCATGGTCAGCGTCATCGGGACTTCCGGGCGCACGCTGACATAGCGTTGCACGTCGTCGAAAATCTCGATCTCGATGCCGTCGATGGCGACAAAGCGGTCACCGGGCAGGATTCCCGCTGCCTCGGCGGCGCTGGCGGGTTGAACGCTGGCGACCACGGGATCGGAGATCATCCGGCCATTGATGCCGAAGGTGACGGAGAAAATCGCGATCGCCAGAATGAAATTGGCAATCGGTCCCGCGGCAACGGTGGCGGCGCGGCGCCACAGGGCGGCGTTGGGAAAGGACTGGGCCCGCTCGGCGGGAGAAAGCGCCGTTTCGCCGGAACCCGTGGGCAGGCTCGCGGCATTTTCGTCGCCCAGGAACTTGACATAGCCGCCCAGCGGAATCAGCGACACTTTCCAATGGGTGCCGTGGCGGTCGGTGCGACCGAAGAGTTCCGGGCCGAAGCCGATGGAAAAGACTTCCGCCTTGATGCCACACCAGCGCCCGACCAGATAATGGCCCAGCTCGTGGAAGAACACGACGATGGTCAAGACCAGCAGGAACGGCGGCAAGGCGCTCAAGATGTTGCCGGCCGAAGATGTCAGAAATTCCATGATGTCGTATCCTTTCAGGACGCTAACGGTTTAGCGCGACCCGTGACGCGAGACTGTCCGCGCCAGCTTCATTCACACCGCCGGTGGCGGCTTCTCCGCTTATAGTCCGAGCAACCTTGCCGCAAGCTCGTCCGCCACGCCGGCATGGTCAGCCAGCGGCAGAACATTGCCCAGTACAAAGGCTGCAAATGCGGCAAAGACAAGACCATCGACCCGGTCCATGACGCCGCCATGGCCGGGGATGATGTGGCCCGAATCCTTGGCCCCCAGACGGCGTTTCACCCAGGATTCGAACAGGTCGCCGAGGATCGACGCCACCACCAGCGCAAGGGCCACCAGAGGGATGGTCACTCCGCCGCCCTGGCGAAAGGCAAGTGCTGTGGCCACACCGGCGCCCACGCCCGCCGCCGCGCCGAACACAGCGCCCGACCAGGTCTTGCCCGGCGAGATGCGCGGCGCGAGCTTGGGGCCGCCGAGCGCACGGCCGCAAAACAGCGCCAAGGTGTCAGCGGTCCAGACAATGGCGTAGATGAACAGCATGGCAAACAGGCCGGACAGGCCGTCACCGCGAATCTCCGCCAGCGCCAGGCCGGAGAAGCCGGCATACAGCACCGCGGTCGCGGACCACAGCCCGCCGTCACGATTGACCCCGGCGAAGGTCGCGCCAGCCGCGCCGATGAAAATCGCCGCCAGCGCCATCGAGGGCAGCGACGTGAGCACAAACACCGCCGTCGCGAGCACCGCCAGCCAGCCGATCGCATTGGCGAGCGGGGCCTTGACCTGCGCGTCGGCCATCATGGAGAATTCGTAATGCATGGCCAGCATGATGATCACGGCCAGGCTGCGAAACCAGATCCCGCCGGCCCAGGTTGCAGCGAGAACCACGATGCCCATGACCAGGGCAGACGCGATCCTGAGCCGCAACTCGCGCGACATCAGGAGCCGACCGCGATGTCGGGCGTCGTCACCGCGCCAAAACGGCGGTCCCGGCGGTTGTATTCGGCGAGCGCATCGTAAAACGCGCTGCGATCGAAATCCGGCCACAGGCACGGCATGAACACGAATTCCGAGTAGGCTGCCTGCCACAACAGGAAATTGGACAGCCGCTGCTCGCCGCTTGTCCGGATCACCAGATCCGGGTCGGGAATGCCGGTGGTGTCGATATAGGTCGACAGCGTCGCCTCGTTGACGGTTGCCGGATCGATCCGGCCTGAACGGACCGCTTCCGCGATCGCGCGGACGGCGCGGGCCAATTCGTCGCGCGCGCCGTAATTGAAAGCGATGATCAGGGTAACGCCGGTGTTGCCGCGGGTCCGGTCCTCGGCCTCGTTGAGCAGAGCCCGGATATCGGGCTGGATCGTTTCGCGGCAGCCGATCACCCTGACGCAGACATTTTCGCGATGCAACTCGGCGAGATCCCTGCGCAGGAAGTAGCGCAGGATTCCCATCAGGTCGGAGACTTCGTCCTTCGGACGGTTCCAGTTTTCCGACGAAAAGGCAAACAGGGTAAGATACTCGATCCGGGCTTCGGCGGCGGTGCGCACAGCCTCCCTGACACGCTCCACTCCGGCCCGATGGCCGGCCGTGCGCGGCAGGCCCCGCGCACTGGCCCAGCGACCGTTGCCATCCATGATGATGGCGACATGCCGAGGCATGATTATTGGGGCTTCATGTCGCATTGTTTTGGCCATTTCCCGGTTTGTAACGCGAGTCGCACCTAAACCTGCATGATTTCCTTTTCTTTTTCGACGAGCAAGTGGTCGACTTCCGAGATCGTCTCGTCGGTCATCTTCTGGACCAGATCGGATTCGCGGCGGCTGTCATCCTGGCTGATATCGCCGTCCTTTTCCGCCTTCTTCAGCGTGTCCATGCCATCGCGGCGGACATTGCGGATGGCGATGCGGGCATTTTCGGCATAGGTGTGCGAGACCTTGACCAGCTGCTTGCGGCGCTCCTCGTTGAGCTCGGGCAAGGGAATGCGCAGGTTCTGGCCGTCAATGATCGGGTTGAGGCCCAGGTTTGCCTCGCGGATGCCACGATCGACAGCGCCGACCATCTGCTTGTCCCAGACCGAAACGCCGAGCATGCGCGGCTCGGGCACGGTGACATTGGCGACCTGGTTGAGCGGCACGCGGGAGCCGTAGGCTTCGACCATGACCGGGTCCAGCACATTGGCTGACGCACGGCCGGTCCTCAATGATGCAATATCGCTCTTGAAAGCCGCTATGGCGCCTTCCATGCGACGTTTGAGTTCCTTCAAATCAACGCCTTCACTCATCCCCAGTCCTTCCTGCAGAATACCTGCTGTCATTGCGCGGGCAGCACGTCCGGCGCTGCCCGCATCCTAATGATCGCGAACGATGGTCGCACGGCCCTGCCCGACCATAATCTTGGCGAATGCGCCCTTTTCGTGAATGGAAAAGACAACAATCGGTATGGAATTCTCCCGCGCCAGCGCAACTGCGGCGACGTCCATGACGGCAAGCCCCTTGTTGAGCACCTCGTCATGGGTCAGCGTGTCAAAACGGGTCGCCTCCGGGTGGAGCTTGGGATCGGCCGAATAGATGCCGTCGACCTGGGTGCCCTTGAGAATGGCCTCTGCGCCCATTTCGGCGGCGCGGAGCGCCGCGGCGGAATCGGTGGTGAAGAACGGGTTGCCTGTGCCGCCGGCGAAAATCACCACCCTGCCCTTCTTGAGATGCTGCAGCGCCGCGCGCTGGGAAAAGCTCTGGCAGATTTCCGGCATCGAGATGGCTGACAGCACTTCGGTGTCGACGCCGAGCTTGCGCAGCGAGGTGGCAAGCGCCAGCGCGTTGATCACGGTCGCCAGCATGCCCATGTGGTCGCCGGTCACCCGGTCGCCGCCCTTGGAGGCCACCGCGACGCCGCGGAAGATGTTGCCGCCGCCAACGACGACGCCCACTTCCACATCCATGGCGCGAACTTCGGCAATATCGGCGGCGATGCGATCGGCCACGGCGACATCGATGCCAAACCCCTGGCTGCCCATCATGGCTTCGCCCGAGGCTTTGAGGAGGACGCGCTTAAACAGGGGCTTTGGTGTCATGGAATGGTCCGAATTTCTGTGTCAGGCCCGGATACACGAAGGGCACCGCGTTGTCACGCGATGCCCTGACGGTTTTTCCACAAAGCGCCTTCGAGGCGCCTGCGATCAGCCCTTGGCGGCGGCAGCCACTTCGGCTGCGAAATCGCTTTCTTCCTTCTCGATGCCTTCACCGAGCTGGAAGCGCACGAAAGCCTGGATCTCGACCGGCGCGCCGGCTTCCTCGGCTGCAGCCTTGACGGCGTCGCCCACGGTCTGGTCGGGGTTCATGACGAAAGCCTGCGAGAGAAGGGCTACTTCCTCGTAGAACTTGCGCATGCGGCCTTCGACCATCTTTTCGATGATGGCTTCGGGCTTGCCCGATTCGCGGGCCTGCTCGATGAACACGTTGCGCTCGCGGTCGGCAACGGCCGGGTCGACGTCATCGGACGTCAGCGCCAGCGGGTTGGTGGCGGCGATGTGCATGGCGACCTGGCGGCCGATGGCGTTGAGCGCGTCGGCCTTGCCGGTCGACTTCACGGCCACGAGCACGCCGAGCTTGCCAAGTCCGTCGGCAACGGCGTTGTGCACATAGGTTGCAACCACGCCGTCCTCGACGGACAGCTTGGCGGAGCGGCGGAAGCTCATATTCTCGCCGATATGGGCGACGGCGTCCTTGACGGTGTCGGTGACCGACTTGCCTGTCGAGGGAACGGTGGCGGCGCTGATCGCGTCGGCCGAACCATCGGTGGTCAAAGCGACGGCTGCGATCGACCGGGCCAGTTCCTGGAAACCGTCGTTGCGGGCGACAAAGTCGGTCTCGGAATTGACTTCGACCACGACAGCCGACTTGTCTTCGGCGGCGATGGCGATCAGGCCTTCGGCGGCGGTGCGGCCCGACTTCTTGTCGGCCTTGGCGATGCCCTTGGCACGCAGCCAGTCGATCGCGGCTTCCATGTCGCCATTGGTTTCGGCAAGCGCCTTCTTGCAGTCCATCATGCCTGCGCCGGTCTTGTCGCGCAGCTCTTTCACCATTGCAGCGGTAATGCTCATAACAGCCTCTTCATTCGTGATGCGTCCGGTCGGGCCTGAACGGCGGAATCGACACCGGCGACGCTTTACGGCATGTCAACCATGCCATTGAAATGTGACAGCCCGGCAAAGCACTGTGGCTCGGCCGGGCCGGTTTGGTCCGAAACCCGGTCTCAGGCCTTGGCGGCTTCTTCCGCAGGCGCTGCTTCAGCAGCAGGCGCTGCGGCTTCGGGGGCTGCTTCAAGAGCAGGCTCGACCGGAGCGTCCATGGCGCCGAGATCAACACCCGATGCACCCTGCTGACGGGCGATGCCGTCGATGCAGGCGCGGCTGATCAGATCGCAATAGAGCGAGATGGCGCGCGACGCGTCGTCATTGCCCGGGATCGGGTAATCGACAACGTCGGGATCGCAGTTGGAATCGATGATGGCCACGACCGGAATGCCAAGACGCTTGGCTTCCTGGATGGCGATGCCTTCCTTGTTCGTGTCGATGACGAACATCAGGTCGGGTGTGCCGCCCATGTCGCGGATGCCGCCCAGCGCACGGTTGAGCTTTTCACGCTCGCGCTCGAGGTTGAGGCGTTCCTTCTTGGTGAAGCCCGAGGCTTCAGCCGCAAGGATCTCGTCGAGCTTGCGCAGACGCTGGATCGAGTGCGAAATGGTCTTCCAGTTGGTCAGCATGCCGCCGAGCCAACGGGCGTTGACGTAATACTGGGCCGAACGGGCTGCAGCATCGGCTACGATTTCGGAGGCCTGACGCTTGGTGCCGACGAACAGCACGCGGCCGCCCCTGGACACGGTGTCGGAAACCAGCTTCAATGCCACGTTGAGCATCGGAACGGTCTGGCCGAGATCGAGAATGTGAAGATTGTTGCGCGCACCAAAGATGTACGGCTTCATTTTCGGATTCCAGCGGTGAGTCTGGTGGCCGAAGTGAACGCCTGCTTCAAGCAGCTGGCGCATGGAAAAATCAGGCAATGCCATGCCTTGTACTCCTGTTTCCGGTTGAACCTCCGCGGGGCGTGAGCGCTTAGCGCCACCGGCGGACTGATCCGGATTTCTCCCGGATCACCCCATGCCCCACGTGTGGAATAGGCGTCGCATACAGGCACCCGTGCGGTTTTGCAAGCGCGAAGGCGCGGAAAGCGCAAGGCTGACGACGCTTTGCTGGATCCAGGCCAGGCCGCCGATCACGCAACATGTGATCGGCCGGGCCCTTGGAAAAACAGGGGGGCTGACCAGATACAGGGTTCCCGCCCGGAACCGGCGACCCGCGGTTGCGTTGCCCCGGGGACAGTGGCGCGTTCGATCGACTGCGGACCGCCTGTTTCATATCTCGAACATAGACTGGACGCATAGCGATGAAAATTCTTATGGTACTTACCTCGCACGACAAGCTTGGCGATACGGGCGAAAAAACCGGCTTCTGGCTCGAGGAATTCGCAGCTCCCTATTACGTCCTGAAGGACGCCGGGGCCGACGTGGTCCTCGCCTCACCGAAGGGCGGCCAGCCGCCGATCGACCCCAAGAGCGACGCGGACGACGCCCAGACGGACGCTACCAAGCGCTTCAAGGCCGACGCGGCGGCGCAGCAGGCCCTGGCCCAGACCACCAACCTATCGGAAGTTGACGCCAACGGCTTTGACGCGATCTTCTATCCCGGCGGTCACGGGCCGCTCTGGGATCTTGCCAATGATGCCGACAGCAAGCGGCTGATCGAAGCCTTTGCAGGCTCGGACAGGCCGGTCGGTGCGGTGTGTCACGCGCCAGCCGTGTTCAAATCGACCATGGGCGCCGACGGCAAGCCATTGGTCTCGGGCAAGCGGGTGACCGGCTTCACAAACACCGAGGAAGAGGCTGTCGGCCTGACCAAAGTGGTGCCGTTTCTGGTTGAAGACATGCTCAAGCAGAACGGCGGGCACTATGAAAAGGGCGACGACTGGGCCTCGTTCGTGCTGACCGATGGCAAGCTTGTCACCGGCCAGAACCCGTCCTCCTCCGAAGAGGCAGCCAAGGCGCTGCTGGCGCTGTTGAAATAGTCGTCAGCAAAACCAACGCGATATGGGGCAGTGCCCCATATCCCGGATCGCCATCTGCGGTGACGGCCTTGTGCGGCGCTCACCCTAGAAAAACCCAGGAAATTCTATCCGAAACAAGTATGCCCTCTGCCGCTCACGCGGCCACAGGCACCGTCCATTGCGCGATATCGTCGCGCTCGCCGATCAGCGCCAGGCCATGGGCGATGGAGATCAGCTCGCCGCCGGTCTCGATGCGGCTCGCCTCAAAGCGTTCTGTGAAGATGCGGCGGACGGCGGGCACGAAGGAGGTGCCGCCGGTGAGGAAGATCCGGTCGACCTCGGAGGCCTGGGTCCGGGTCTTGTCCAGAACCTCGTCGAGCGCTTCGGTGATGCGGCCGAGATCGGCTGCGATCCAGGTTTCGAAATCGCTGCGCCTGACCTGCTTCTCCCCGGCCGCGCCGAGCGGCGCGAAGCGGAATTCGGCTTCGTCCTGCGAGGACAGCGCCATCTTGGCGGACGAGACGGCCTGGTGCAGCAGATATCCCTCGTCATGCTCGATCAGGTCGATGAACAGCTCGAGCTTGTCCGGCTCGACGGCCTGGCGCACCAGCGCCTTGAGGGCCGCGAATTCCTTCGTCGTCTTGAAGATCGACAGCTGGTTCCAGCGCGAGAAATTGCGGTAGTAGCTGTCGGGCACATCAAGCTTCTTGCCGAAGCTCATGAACTGGCTGCCCTTTCCGATCTCGGGGGCGACCAGCTGTTCGATGATGCGCGCGTCGAACTGGTCGCCGGCGATGCCCACGCCGGACTGGCCCAGCGGCGTGACGCGGAGGCGCCCGGCAATCGTCTCGAACCGGATCAGCGAGAAATCGCTGGTGCCGCCGCCGAAATCGGCCACCAGCACGGTGGCGTCGTGCTTGAGGTTCCGGGCAAAATAGAAGGCCGCGGCGACCGGCTCATAGACATAGTGCAGTTCCGGAAAGCCCAGGCGTCCGAGTGCCTCGCTGTAGCGGCGCATGGCGAGATCCGGATCGGGGCTTGCGCCGGCGAAATGCACCGGCCGGCCGGTGACGATGCGCCTTGCGCCGGCCGGCCAGCTGCCGCCCGCATAGGCTTCAAGCCGCTTGAGGAAGACTTCCATCAGGTCCTCGAACTGGAAACGGCGGGCGTGGACCATCGTACCCTGGAACAGAGCGGACGCCGCGAAGGTCTTGATCGATTGCAGATAGCGGCACTCGCCCGGATTGGCGATGAAGGCGGCGATGGCCGCCTGCCCGGCTTCCACCTGAAGCGCGCTTGCGCCCAACTGCCTGTCCTTGAGAAACGACAGCGCCGTGCGCATCGTGTCACCGGTTCCGGCGGGCGAGGTGAACATGACCGAGGCGGTATCTGCGCCCTCGCCGGCTTGCGCCAGGACCGTATTGGTCGTGCCGAAATCGAGCCCGAGCGCGGTTGCCATGACGGAGACCTCATCTTGTCTTCTGGTGAAACGGGTGAAGGGCGGCGACGATATGGGGCTGCCGCCAGAGAGCGGGCGTCATGCCATAGGCTGGCGTCACAGTCTATCTCTTGATCCCGGGAAATTCCGGCGCGCCCGTGTTCACCATACCGATCGTCGGCCGCTCGCAGCGTGCGGATGTCCCCACCCGATTCCCTGCCTACGAAGCGTAATCGGGATGTTCGAGGGCGTCGAAGCAGGGCGTGAGCCGCAGCCGCGTGAACCCCTCATAGGCTTGCGCATAATCGACCAGCAGCTTCTTGCGCGCGGCCGTCACCGGACAGGTCGGAAGCAGCACCAGATCGGTTTGCGACAGCATTCGGGTCTCGGCGTCGGTCAGCGGCAGGACCGTCCGGAACGGATCGCCGCCGATCGAGACGCCCCTGGCCGGCGTGCGGCCCATGATTGCCGGAATCGGATTGGCAAAATCCCGCAGGTCGATGATTTCATAGCGGATTCCGAGAGCCGCCTCGCGCGCACGGATCGCCTCGATCACATCATCCATGGCCTGCAACACATTGACCTGAAACTGATGATCGAAATAGAGCCAGTAGACCGGCAGGATGTTCGCGTCGGCGTAGTTCTCATAGGTCTCCCGGCCGGCGGCGATGATCGGACGGGATTTTTCCGCGGCCTCAAGCGTCAGCGCCTTGGTCCGGAAGCTCATCGCGGCGGGTAGATGCTCGGTGTCGAGGGACACGTCCCTGATCGACGAGGCGGCTGCGTGGGCGGCGGAGTGCAGCACCTTCGTCACCGCCGGCAGCGCGACAAGGGCGATGAGGAAGACCAGCGGCGACAGTCTGGCGCGACTGGCTGGTTCGGTTCCCAGAAACAGCACTTCCAGCAATGGCCACAGCGAGATGAAGGCGGCGCTGCCGAAATTCTGCGATTCGAACAGGATGTTGGCCGCGATCAGCGTGCCGGCCCAGATCCAGTCCTGGTCGAGCCGGTTGGGCGCGGGATTGCGGATCAAATTGCGGTCAAACCCCGCAACCAGATTGTCGCCGCCCCGCCAGCGCGCCAGCAGCAGATAGGCAGCCAGCAGCGAGGCCGCGAAGATGACGTCGAAACGGGCGGTGCCGGTGGTCAGGATGCGGATGAGCAGTTCCGAACTGTTGTCGCCGACCAGCCTGAACACCGAGGCCAGGTAGGCCGAGACGACACCGGTGCCGAGTTCGAGCAGGGCGGTAAACGCAAGGCACAGGACCGCGACGCCCAGAGAGGCGCGCAATCCGATCCGCCGGCTCGCGAGGGCGACGACGAGGATCATGCCGGCGGCGAGGAAGGCGTTGATCTTGATGAAGGCGAGGCAGAGCAGCAGGGCCGACACCAGCACCACCAGGGTCACCTGGGAGCGGACGAAAAACAGGCTGGCGACCAGCAGGTAGAGCAGCACTGCGCTGTGCCGGTTGTAATAGGCAAAGCCATCGACGCCGGGAAAGGCGTTCCAGGACGTGTCGTTGAACGGCAGGATGGAAAACAGCAGATAGGGCAGCAGCAGCGCAAGGGCCGCCCCCGGCCCGCGTTCGAGCGCGTGCCAGCAGAGGCAGGCGATGACCGGCACCGTGACGAGCATCAGGCTCCACTGGATGATGAAGACCACATTGCCGTCGGGAAACAGGCTGCTCATGGCATTGAAGAGAACATAGTTCAGCGGGCCGACCGGCGCATGGAAATCCCGGTAGATGTCCTGCCCGACCGCCATTCTGTAGGCGCCGTCGATGTAGATATAGGTGTCCCAGAAGCTCTCGCCCATCGGCAGGGCCATGGGGAAGGACACAAGCCCCGCGAGAATGACAAGGCAGCCGGCCAGGACGCCATAGAGGTGAAGAAGATGGTGTCTTTTCAGTCCATTCATCGTCGGCCCCCGCCCGTTGATGCCCCGTTGCCTGAAGGGATTGTCTCATAACAAAACACCTGAGGCTTGAAGTCTTGATACTGAAACGCGCTGTTCCGGTCCACACGCGGTTGGGTTCACGGTTAATGTGGGATCGCGCTCGGGTTGCGGCTCCTCAGGCACGATTGCGCGCGCCACAGCAATCCGCAGCGCGCGTTTCCCGCAAACCGATCCCTCCGGTCAGAAGCCGATGAGCCAGTCCGACAGCGCCATGAACAGCGGGATGGACAGGATGGCGACGGGCGTGCCGAGGCCGGTCGAGGCGCCGACATAGGCCGAGGGATTTGCTTCCGGCAAGGCGGCGCGGAGCGTCGGCGGTCCGGAAATGTCGGAGCTCGACGCCGCCATGATCGCGAGCAGCGTGACGCCGCCGGCCGAAAAGCCGGTCATGTGATGCGCCACGACGCCCAGGCCCAAGCCCATCAGGCCATGCAGGATCGGCGCGGTGACGGCGTAGAGGATATAGGCGTGGGCCACCTTCTTAAGCTCCGAAAGCCGCGCCCAGGCCTCCATGCCCATGATCAGCATGAGGATCGACAAAAGCCCGTGAAACATCGGCTGGTAGAAGCTCTCGAACACCGCATCGGGCCTTGCGAAAACACCGATGGCGAGGCCGATCACAAGCGCCGAGATCGCCGGGCTGCGGAAGGTGTCGGTCAGGATGGTGCGCACCACGTCGCCATCGACCCCGCTTGCCGAGCCTGACCCCATGGTCATGGTCGCCGCGCCGCCGGACGAGACTGCGGCGAGGCCGCGTTGGGCACTCATCCGCGCCAAGGCAATGGCTGTGACAAGTGCGGCGATATCCATGAACGGATAGAGCGCGCCGATGAAGCCTTCATAGGCGACGCCCTCGGCGTCGAGCGTGGCCATGCCTGCAGCCAGCGTCGAGGCCGAGACCGCGCCGAACAGGCCGGCGGTCGCCATGCCGTCCATGCGCGAGACGCCGGACCAGAGCGTCAGGGTGCGGCCGCCCACAAGCACGATCACCACACCAAGCACCGCAGCAAAGAACGCCGGCACCGCCAGCGCCACGACATCCGCCTCGCGCACCGACATGCCGGCGCCGAGCCCGACTTTCAGAAGCAGCAGCATGACCACGAATTTATACACCGGCTCCGGCACCTCGAGCTTGCTGCCGAAGGCTGCAAGCAGCATGCCGCCGATCAGGAAGGCAAGCGTCGGCTTCTGGAACTGCGTGAGCAGCGTGGCGGCGAGTTCGGTCAGAAAGTCCATGTCCAGTCCCCTTGGTTCATCGGTGCCGGGGATATGCGTCATCGGCCAAGAAATAGAAAATATATGTTTTATGGCTTTTCGTTCTTTTTTATCGAACTATTCTATTATCCACCAAAGCTTGACGACGGGACGGACTCGGCCATGGACACGCTCAACTACCATCACCTGCGCTACTTCCGCGAGGTCGCCCATGAGGGCAATCTGACGCGCACGGCGGAACGGGTGAACCTGTCGCAATCGGCGCTGTCGAGCCAGATCCGCACGCTGGAGGAGCGGCTGGGGCATGCGCTGTTCGAGCGCACCGGGCGGCAATTGCGGCTCACCGAAGTGGGCCGCATCGTGCTCGACCATGCCGACCGTATTTTTGGAACCGGCGAAGAACTGGTCGCCACGCTCAAGCGCACCGGCGCGGCCCTGCCACCGCTCAGGCTCGGCGCGCTGTCGACGCTGTCGCGGAACTTTCAGCTCAATTTCCTGCGGCCGCTGCTCGGGGCGCAGGATATCGACATCATCCTCAAGTCGGGCAGCGCCGGCGTGCTGTTCGAGGCGCTCAAATCCCTGGCGCTGGATGTGGTGCTGACCACCGAACCGCCCTCGAGCCTGCTGGGCGGCGATTTCACTGCCCACCGGATCGCCGAGCAATCCGTGGGCATCCATGGCACGCCCGCGCGGCTGCGGCATGAGAGCTTGCGCGATCTGCTGGCCAGCGAGCCGCTGATCGTGCCCACCGAAAGCTCGATCAGAACCGGTTTTGAAAGCCTGATCGCCCGGCTCGGCGTGACGCCGCGCATTGCAGCCGATGTCGACGACATGGCGATGGTGCGGCTTCTGGCGCGCGAGGACATGGGACTTGCGATTGCGCCGGCGGTGGTGCTGGCCGACGAAATCAGCTCCGGCCTGCTCGAGACCGCGCCGTTCGATCTCGAAATCGTCGAGAGCTTTTACGCGGTCACGGTGCGCCGCAGCTTCCCGCACCCGCTCCTGGCGGGTCTGGTGAGCAGGTGATTGCCCGATCGCAAACCGATGCCTATTCCGGGCAGGGCTCGGCCTCGTAAAGGTCGAGTTGCGCCAGCCGGCCTTCGAGAACGAAGTCGCCGTAATCCATCGTCAGGTCGCGGGTGACACCGTTCTCATAGAGCTTGAAGGCGATGGAATAGACCGGCAGGCCGTCGCCCTGAGCGTCTTCCTCGAAATAGGACATCGATACCGGCCAGTAGGCATCGTCAGCCAGATCGCCTGCCCTTTCGGCTTCCGTGTCGCTGCCTTCAGCGGTTTCCCTCTGGCCCAGGATGGTGGTGGTGAGCATCGCCTGGTCGCCTTCGTCGGAGCCGTCATAGATGCGCGACTCATAAAAGCGCTCGCCGTCCAGGGCCTTGTCGATCATCTCGATCATATGCTCGGTGGGGAAATGCGCGGGCGCGATGTCGAGCGCCAACTCCTCGGGCTCTTCAATCTTGACGGCCAGCCCATCACCAGCGGCTTCGGCCGAGCCACGGATCTCGTGATCGAGTTTCTGGTTGACGAAGGAGCGCGTCACAAACCGGAAGGTCTGGTTGCGGATGTCCTCGAACGTGGTGGTCTGCTGGTCGGTGACGCGGGAGTCGTCGCCCGTGGAGATTTCGGTGACAAAGCGGAAGCTGACGGTGTAGCCCTCGCAGGCGGAGCCCGCGAACTCATAGACCATGCGGCCGACCATGCCGGATATGCCCGACCGCTCGGAGGCGTCCTTGAGCGTGAGATCATAGACCGCGCGATGGGCGGCCAAGCTCTCGCCTCCGGCGCGGCCCGCGACCCCTGCCGCGGCTAGCGCCGGCGAGGCGATGGGCGCAACGGCCACGGCGGCCAGCGACCAAATTACAAGCATGCGCATCCGGTTTTCTCCTGTCGAATCCATCTGTGATGTTATATGACCGGCTACGGCAAAAGCGAGGCGGAACTTCAAACAAACGCGAATTCGCCGCATGAGCCTTCACCGAGCCTGATATGGAGCGTCTTACATGACCGATAGCGTTGAGTCCCGCCTTGCAGCCCGCAACATCACCCTGCCCGAGGCTGCAGCACCTGCCGCCAATTACCTGCCTTACGCGATTTCCGGTTCGATGCTGTTCATCTCCGGGCAATTGCCGATCGAGGGCGGCGCGCTGGCGGTCAAGGGCCTGCTCGGCCGCGATGTCGATGTGGCAACCGCGCAAAGGGCTGCGGAACTGTGCGCCATCAACATCCTGGCGCAAGCCAAGGCCGCGCTCGATGGCGATCTGGAGCGCATCGTCCGGGTGGTCAAGCTTGGCGGCTTTGTCGCCTCCGATCCGGCTTTTACCGACCAGCACCTGGTCATCAACGGCGCATCCAACCTGATTGCCGAGATCCTGGGCGATGCCGGCAAGCACGCCCGCGCCGCCGTCGGCGTGGCCTCGCTCCCCCTCAACGCCGCCGTCGAAGTCGACGCGATCATCGAGATCCGGTGACAGCCATGAGCACCCGCAAGGATCTCGGCTGGCTCACCGCCCGCCCCATCGCCCATCGCGGCTATCACGACATGAACCGGACCATCTGGGAGAACACCAGGAGCGCCTCTACCCGGGCGATCGACGCCAATTACGCGATCGAGTGCGACATTCACATCGCCACCGACGGCGTGCCTGTGGTGTTTCACGACGACGATCTGGAGCGGCTCTGCGGTCTCAAGGGAGACGTGCGCGAGCGGACCTCGCAGGAACTGGCGCAATTGCGGGTCGGCGGAACGGCCGACGGCGTGATGTCGCTGCCGGCCCTGTTCAAGCTGGTCAAGGGCCAGGTGCCGCTGGTCGTCGAGCTCAAGGGACGTCCCGGCGAGGATGACGGCTTTGCCGATGCAGTGGTCGAGTGCCTGGAGAGTTATCACGGGCCGGTGGCGCTGATGAGTTTCGATGACAGGCTGTTGCGTGACCTGAAGGCCGCCGGCGCCGCCTGCCCGCTCGGCCTGACGGCGGAAGGGGTGAAGCCCGAAAAATTCTTTGAGCATGAAGACGCGATGAATCTCGGCCTCGATTTCATGTCCTACTGCGTGCACCATCTGCCCAACGCCTTTGTCACGGCCCAGCGCAGCCGCGGAATCCCGGTCATCACCTGGACCGTGCGCGATCAGCCGGCGCGGCAGCTGACCCGCGAGCATGCCGATCAGATGACGTTCGAGGGCTTTGATCCGGACACCACTGAAGACGCGTGACCTTGCCAATCCGTACATCGTTCATAAGTTGAAGGTCAGAGCGTTGATGGTCTTGGGCGCGCATGCCCACCGGGCCAGACGCAATGCGCGGAACGGGATCTCATGACTGCTGACCATACAGAGCATACGCTGTCGACCATCGAGGGCATGGCGGCGGTCACCGCCGCGGACTGGAGCGGCCTTGGCGGCGCCGCGCGCGCTTCACACTCTGATTCATGCGGTTCCGTGATTGAGTCCGGAACCCCCTATAACCCCTTCGTCAGTCACGCTTTTCTGTCGTCGCTGGAGGACTCCGGATCGGTCACGGCGGAGACCGGATGGCTGCCGCGGCACATCGTGCTGCGCGCGCCCGACGGATCGCTCGAAGGGGCGCTGCCCGCCTATATCAAGAGCCATTCGATGGGCGAATATGTTTTCGACCATGCCTGGGCCGACGCGTTCACCCGCGCCGGCGGACGCTATTATCCGAAGCTGCAGTGTTCCGCGCCCTTCACGCCCGCCACCGGCCCGCGGCTGATGGTGCGGCCGGGTCCCGGCGAGGACGCGCGAAGGCGGGCGCTGGCAGCCGGCGGACGGGCGCTCTGCACCCAGCTTGGCCTGTCCTCGGTGCACGCGACCTTCGTGCCCGAGGCGGAGATCGCTGCCTTCGAGGCGGAAGGCTATCTGCATCGCACCGACCAGCAGTTCCATTTCCGGAACCCGGGCTACGGCAGTTACGACGATTTCCTCGACACGCTGGCGTCGCGCAAGCGCAAGCAGTTGAAGAAGGAGCGCAAGGCAGCGCTTGAGAACGGCATCACCATCGAATGGCTGACCGGCAGCGACCTGACCGAAGCGGTCTGGGACATCTTCTACGATTTCTACATCGACACCGGCGGCCGCAAATGGGGACGGCCCTATCTGACCCGCACCTTCTTCTCACTGATCGGCGAACGCATGGCCGAGGACGTGCTTCTGGTGATGGCGCGGCGCGGCGGCAGGTTTGTAGCCGGCGCGATCAACTTCATCGGCGGCGATTGTCTCTACGGCCGGCACTGGGGCTGCGTCGAGGATCACCCGTTCCTGCATTTCGAGGTCTGCTATCATCAGGCCATCGATTTCGCCATCGCCAGGGGCCTCGCGCGCGTGGAAGCCGGCGCCCAGGGAGAACACAAGCTGGCGCGCGGTTATCTGCCCGCCACCACCCATTCGGCGCATTACATCGATCATCCGGGGCTGAGGCGGGCGGTGGCCGACTACCTCGACCGCGAGCGCCGCGACGTGGAACAGATCGGCGAAATGCTGAGGGACCACGGGCCGTTCCGCAAGGGCGGCGATGACGCGGAGAAATCCGGCGGCTGACACCTGCCCCCGTCGTGCATCCCGCTTGACCCCTGGGCCGGGCCGGGTACAAACACTCCACCCGACCTTCAACCGGAGACCCGCCCGATGACCGAGCCCTATGACGACGGCAATGTGTTTGCCAGGATCTTGCGCGGCGAGCTGCCCGCCGAGCGGCTCTACGAGGACGACCGTACGCTTGCGATCATGGACATCATGCCGCGCGGCGACGGCCATTGCCTGGTGATCCCCAAGACCCCCGCCCGCAACATTCTCGATGTCGAGCCGGACAGCCTCTCAGCCGTGATGGCGACGACGCAAGTGATGGCGCGGGCGGTGCTCAAGGCCTTTGACGCCGATGGCGTGACCATCCAGCAGTTCAACGAGCCGGCCGGCGGCCAGGTGGTGTTTCACCTGCATATGCATGTGATCCCGCGCTTTGACGGCGTGGCGATGAAGCCGCACACGGGCACGATGGAAGATTCGGGCGTGCTCAAGGCCAATGCGGAGAAGATCCGCGCGGCGCTGGCCGAGGCCTAGCCGTGCAACGCTGCGCCCGGTTCAGATCCGCGCCAGCAGCTCGGCCTTCTTGGCCTGATATTCGCCGTCGGTGAGAATGCCCTTCGCATGCAGCGCCGCCAGGCGTTCGATCTTGGCGAAGACATCCGATTCTTCCCCTGTTTCAGCAGCAGCCGGCCCTGTTTCAGCAGCAGCCGGCCCCGTTTCGGCAGCAGCCGGATGAGACGGCTCCGGCATGTCCACGGGCGCCGGTTCAGATGGGGGGTCCCGGCGTTCGGGCTGTTGAGCACTCTTGTCGCGTGCGCTGGCGCCGGATGGCATCCGCTGCAGGGCTTCGGAGAGCTTCGGGGTCCGGGGGCGGTCGCTGGCGCTGCCGGACACATCGACCTCCCGCAGATCGGAGAGTTTGACCAGCCCGCGCTGCGAGCTGAAGCTCAGCGACTGGTCGCCCGATTGCTGCTGCGAGAAGCCGCCGATGCGATGGTCGCCGGTGTCATAGACCTTGACAGCGCCGTCGCCGGAATCGATGGCAAGCCGCCGTGTCTCGGGGAACCAGGCGTAGCGCATGCGGTTCTGGGCGCCGGTCGAGGCCGCTTGCCCAAGATCGCCCGGCCACCAGTTGCCCGAGGATGCCTGGGAGACGAACAGGCTGACGCCGTCGCCCTGGGACTGGGTCCGGGATGAAAAGGCCGAGGGCAGATGCAGGGACGACGATTGCCGCATGAGCTCCGCGACATCGGTGCAGATCGCGTCGACCTTGGCTTTGAGCGTGGTGTTGAACATGTCGCCGACCATGGTCATGCCGCCCATGGACCATTGCCCCATGCCGCCGAGTTCCGGGTGGCTGAACTGCGCCAGCGTCCCCTGCCCGGCAACCAGCGCCATCAGCACATGTTCGGCGGCCTCTTCGCTGACGCCGTGCCGGCTGGCAATCTGCGCAAGGGCCTGACGTCCGGGTTCGGTCAATTCGGTCACTGGATGACACTCCTCAGTCCGGTTGCGAGATCAACAGTGTACGGCGCAAGACGCGCGTCCGCCAACCCGAGATCTCCTGTTTACAGCTGATAGGTACGGACGCAAAGGCTGCGCGCGGATATTGCCTGCATGCACCCGACGGCGGCGCCTGTAAGAACCTGAAGCAGAAACGGGTCAGTACCCCAGAAGTTCCGCGACCTGGCGGCTGATTTCCGGCGCCAGGATGACACCGGGATGGGCCACGGCAAGACAGAGCCCTTCAAGACCCCGTGCGCTCGCGACCAGCGGGCGTCCTTCGGCCAGGACGGGGCGCTGGCCGATTTCGACCTTTTCGACCCGGGGATTGTCCATGCCGGGAAACAGCCGCCGCACCTTTGACAGCACATCACTTGCCAGGTCCGCGCTGACCCGATCATCCTGGCCATGGTCGACGGCGCAGGCGGCAATCAGATCGCCATTGGCGCGGGAGCGGATTTCGATGCCGCCGCCTTCCAGCACATGGGAGAGCCTGCCCGCATCGACACCCAGCGTGACCAGCGCCGACGGCGATGTGGAGATGCCATGGCCGGGCATGAAGCCCTCGACAATGCCCGCACTGCCGGCGCCGGCCGCCACGATCACATGGTCCGCGGCGATGACCTGGCCGTCGAGCCTGACGCCGGTCACCCGGCCGGCTTTGGCTTCGATCCCGAGGACCTTTTGGCCAAGCAGGATCCGGGCGCCATTGTCGCGCGCGGCACGGACCAGCATGACGCAGGCATGGCCGACATCGACGGCCTTTTCCCGCGGGAAACAGGCGGCAATCGCCGGTGGCTGGGCAATCATCGGCTCGAGCTCGCTGAATTCCGCAGCCCCGATCAGCCACACCGTGCTGCCTTTTTTCGCATGCCTGTCCGCCCAGTCGCGGGTTTCATCTTCATCCGCGCCCCATACAATCGCCCCCTTGCAGGGGGCGCAGAGGCGGCTGCCGAATTCCTGGTCCAGGGCTGCGTAATCCTCGATCGCCTGCAGCCGCTGCCGGTAGACCTCGTCCGCAAGGCCCGGATCGCCCGCAGCACAGGTGATCCATCCGAACGACGCGGCGCTGACCCCGAGCCCCGCTGCCTCCGCCGAATCGACAAGCGTGACTGTCGCGCCGGTCTTGCTGAGGCGATGGGCGATGGAAGCCCCGACGATGCCTGCGCCGATGATGAGGATGCTATGCGCTGTCATGAAGCGGGTTCCGGATTGGATGTGCCCTTATAGGCGTTTTCGGGTTCCGGACTATGACATTCCGGACACAGATCGCGCCGGTCTGCAACCGGCGGACGATCCGGCCCCGCACGGACACGGGTTTGCCTTGCTTTGGCAACAATGCCGGTTCATCAGCGACCATCACCCGTTTTCGCGAGGCACCCATGCAGACCGCTCTCATCCTCATGACAATCCTTGGCTGCGACGACAGCGCCACGCAGTGCCACTATGTCGACATGCTCGATGAGCGCTGGGCGACGATCCAGGAATGCGACGCGCGTTCGGAGGAAAAGCTTCAGCTGTATTCGAACATCAATTATCCCGTGGTGGTCGCGGTTTGCCAGACGCCGGAGGAAACCGGCGTTGCCGAACATGGCGGCAAACCGGTGGGAGAACCGGGGACCGGGACGGACATCACGGCATCAAGCCCGGCGGATCCGGACATACCTGTGCCGAAAGCGGATATTCCCGAACCAGGGATCGCGACTGCGCCGCAGGCCCCGGAGGCCGGGATCGCGTCGCGGGCGTTCACACGTTTCAAGCACGCACTGCCCGAAGCCGAAACCCTGAAGGCGATCGTCGCCGAGCCGGTGCATGTCGTCACCGACAGCTATTCCTGGGTGGCGCGGCGCTTCGAAAAATAACCGGCGGTCAGCCGAGCAGGAACTGGCCGCCGAGCAGCAATCCGAGCGCCGTGACAATGCCCACCCAGATGCGCTTTCCACCGACCAGAAACGCCGCGAAACCGGCGGCCGCCGCGACTATGCGCAGCGCCAGCGGGACATTGGCGAGCTCTCCCGTCGGGTAGATGATCAGCTTGGCGATGACGGCGGCAAGCAGCGCGGTGGCCACCGCGCGCACCCAGGTGAGCGCGGCGGAATCCTGCTTCAGCCGGTTGCCGACCAGTACCCCGAGCCAGCGCCAGATGTCGGTGGCGAGCCAGCCGGCGATGGCGATGAAGACATAGGGCCACCACCAGGTATCAAATGTGGCATAGCCGATCACGAGGCCGCACCGCGTTTCCACAGCCGGTCAGCCAGGAAGGCCAGCGTGCCACCGACGATGCCGGCATAGAGAATGTCGAATTCCGGCGCGATCTGGTGAAACAGCGGCCCGAGCGCCAGTCCGATCACCATCGCGATGTGGCCGGCGCGCTCGCGCGTCGAAGCCCAGATCGAGGTGAGGAAATAGACCGGGGTGAGGAAAAACAAGGCGCCCGCGACCATGGCCGGCAGGTTTGAAACCGTGGAATAGATCACCGACACCAGGATGATGTTGGCGCTGGTCACGGTGATGCCGAAGCCTGCAAAAAACGCCACCCGATGCTCGCGCGGCACGTCGCGGATCCGCTCCATGGTGAAGACATAGGCGGTGATCGCGACGAAGTGCGACAGCAGCAGCAGCAGCCAGGTGGGGGTCTTCTCGGTCCGGATCTCCGGAATGAGGGCTGCGACCATCGGCATCAGCCGGATCGAGGACAGCGCCACGGTGAGGAAGGCTGCGGGCAGCGAAGCGCCGGCGAGGATCGAGCCGACCAGCAGCACCTTGGCGGGCAGCGCCCAGATCATGCCGGTCATGAACACGGTCTGGCCAAGCGGTATCCCCGCCTCGACCGCGAAGCCGCAGAAGCCGACAAAGGCGCTCATCAGGATGATGGCGGGAAGGGAGAAGATTCCGCGCATCCCCCGGAAGAACCAATGGGATCCGCCAGCGGGGTCGGCAGGAGAACTCATGCTAGCTTGGTAGAGCCTTTTGCACGCGCCGCAAAATCAAAAATTGTGCGCGAGTCATTTCTCTCGGGCGGCCAATACGCCTGCCGGGCCGAACAGGTCCGCGATCCCGGCGTCGCGGGCGCGAAAACCGGGCGGTTCGGGTTGCCGCTCGCGGTCACGGATGAGGCGCGCGAACACGACCTTGCTTCCGTCGCGCTCCGCCCAGCCGACGAACCAGCCGAAGGGCTGGCCGCGCAACCGTTTGCCGTCTGCGCCCTTGGGCAGGCCCGCGCCGGTATTGCCGTGAATCCGCCAGCCGCCGCCCTTGACGCCGTAGTCGGTGAGGACGGCGGTTCGTCCGACCGCCGCCTCGCTCACCGGCAAGCGGCCGACGATCATCCTGCGCAGGAAAGAGACCTGTTCGCGCGGCGAAATCTCGAGCGAGGAGCTGAGCCAGGCTTTCGTGAGGCCGTTGCCCTTGCCGGGATCGCCCGATAGGTCGCGGTTTCCGTAATCGAAGGCGTCGACATAGGCGCGGTAGCGCTCCACCCCAAGTCGGGCGGTGACCTGCTGGGAGTACCAGACCACCGACAGCTTCATCCAGCGCGCGGGCGTGGTCGCCTGCTTCCATTCCGGGCGCCAATCGACATAGCCCGGCTTGAAGGGAAGCTCCGGCCGGTCGGCCGATTCAAGGATCCCCGCATCGTAGCCCATCAGCGCGATCGCAATCTTGAAGGTGGAGGCCGGCGACATCCGCGCCGCGCAGTCCCCCTCCTCGACCAGCACCTTGCCGCTTTCCGCATCGGCGGCCAGCGTGCAGACGACATGGGTATCGCCTTGCGTGTCCGCCCGGACCGGCTGGGCTGCGAAAAGCGCGAACGCGGTTGCGGCGAGCAGTTGGCGGATCATCGGCACAGTCCCATGGGACGCAGAACGCTTTCAGCTTTCAGTTGATACGAAAATGCCCCGGGTGCGACCGGGGCATTTGGCTGCCGGGAATTTCCCGTCACTTCTTGCGCGGCACCTTCGGCACGGCGCTTGTGGGCTTCTTCGGCGCCGGCTTCTCGGCGACCACGGCCTGGGCTTCCGTCTTCCTAGAGGCTTCCGGCTCGGGCTTTTCAGGCTTGTCCGGACCCTTGCCCGCGGGCGGCTTGCGCGTAGTCTTGGCCGCGGCGGGCTTGGCCTTGGCCTTTGCCGGCGCGCTTTTCTTGGGAGACTTTTCCTTCTTCGGCGTGACCGGGACTTCCGCCGGGATCGCCTCGAGAATCAGACCCTTGGCGCCGTTCTTGTCGCCGACGGTGACCTTGACCGTGCCGCCATGCTTGAGCTTGCCGAACAGAAGCTCGTTGGCGAGCTCCTTCTTGATGTGCTCCTGGATGACACGGCCCAGAGGCCGCGCGCCCATGCGTTCGTCATAGCCCTTGTCGGCCAGCCAGGCGATGGCATCCTCCCCGAGATCGAAGGTGACGTTGCGCTCGGCCAGTTGCGCCTCGAGCTGCATGACGAATTTCTGCACGACCATGTGGATGACCTGCGTGGGCAGGCTGCCGAACGGGATGATGGCATCGAGACGGTTGCGGAATTCCGGCGTGAACAGCCGGTTGATCGCTTCCATGTCGTCGCCTTCGCGCTTGGACGAGCCGAAGCCGATGGCGGCCTTGGCGGCGTCTGCGGCGCCCGCATTGGTGGTCATGATCAGGATGACATTGCGGAAGTCGATCTTCTTGCCGTTGTGATCGGTGAGCGAGCCGTGATCCATCACCTGCAACAGGATGTTGAACAGGTCGGGATGGGCCTTCTCGATCTCGTCGAGCAGCAGCACGCTATAGGGATGCTGGTCGACGCCGTCGGTCAGAAGCCCGCCCTGGTCGAAGCCGACATAGCCCGGAGGCGCGCCGATCAGACGGCTGACCGTGTGCCGCTCCATGTATTCGGACATGTCAAAGCGCAGCAGTTCGACACCCAATGAGGCAGCGAGCTGCTTGGCGACTTCGGTCTTGCCTACGCCGGTGGGACCGGAGAACAGATAGGAGCCGATCGGCTTGTCGGGTTCGCGCAGACCCGCGCGCGCCAGCCGGATCGCCGCCGTCAGCGCGTCGATGGCGGTATCCTGGCCATAGACGACCGAGCGCAGTTCCTTGTCGAGATTGGCGAGAACGGTTTCGTCGTCCTTTGACACGGTCTTGGCCGGGATCCGCGCCATGGTGGCGATGGTCTTCTCGATCTCGACGTCGGTCAGGATCTTCTTGCGCTCCTTTTCGGGCAGAAGCATCTGGGCGGCACCCGACTCATCGATCACGTCGATTGCCTTGTCGGGCAATTTGCGGTCGGTGATGTAGCGCGCCGACAGCTCGACGGCGGCCTTGATCGCTTCATCGGTGTAGCCGACCTTGTGGTACTCCTCGAAATAGGGCTTCAGGCCCTTGAGGATCTCGATGGCGTCGGGGATCGTGGGTTCTGCCACGTCGATCTTCTGGAAACGGCGCACCAGGGCCCGGTCCTTCTCGAAGAACTGGCGGTACTCCTTGTAGGTGGTCGAGCCGATGCAACGGATCGCGCCGGACGACAAGGCGGGCTTGAGAAGGTTGGAGGCGTCCATCGCCCCGCCGGATGTGGCGCCTGCGCCGATGACCGTGTGGATCTCGTCGATGAACAGCACGGCGCCGGGCAGATCCTCGAGTTCCTTGACCACCTGCTTGAGGCGCTCCTCGAAATCGCCGCGGTAGCGCGTTCCCGCCAGCAGCGAGCCCATGTCGAGCGAATAGATCACCGCGTCAGCCAGCACGTCGGGCACATCGCCCTCGACGATGCGCTTGGCCAGGCCTTCGGCGATGGCGGTCTTGCCGACGCCGGGGTCGCCCACATAGAGCGGATTGTTCTTCGACCGGCGGCAGAGGATCTGGATGGTGCGGTTGACCTCCTCCATGCGGCCGATCAACGGGTCGATCCGGCCGGTCTTGGCCTTCTCGTTGAGATTGACGCAATAGGCGGTGAGCGCGTCCTGGCCCTTCTTCTTCCCGCCCTCCTCGTTCATCTGGTCGGGCTTTACGGATTCGGGCTCCGGTTCCTCGGCCCCGCGCACGGGGCGGGCTTCCTCGGCGCCGGGGCGCTTGGCAATGCCGTGGGAGATGAAGTTGACCGCGTCGTAGCGGGTCATTTCCTGCTCCTGCAGGAAGTAGGCGGCGTGGCTTTCGCGCTCGGCGAAAATCGCCACGAGCACGTTGGCGCCGGTGACTTCCTCGCGGCCTGACGACTGGACATGGATCACCGCGCGCTGGATGACGCGCTGGAAGCCAGACGTGGGCTTGGAATCCTCGTCATAGCCGGTGATCAGGTTGCCCAGTTCCTTGTCGACATAATCGCTGACCGTGCGGCGCAGCTCGTCGAGATCGACATTGCAGGCGCCCATGACCGCGGCGGCGTCGGGGTCCTCGATCAAGGCCAGCAACAGATGCTCGAGCGTGGCATATTCATGATGCCGCTCGTTGGCATAGGTCAGCGCCTGATGGATCGCCTTTTCGAGACTGTGTGAAAAGCTAGGCACGTTCAAGTCCTCATTTCTTTTCCATCACGCATTGCAGCGGATGATGATTTTCCCGGGCGAAGTCCATGACCTGGGTCACTTTGGTTTCTGCCACCTCGTAGGTGAAAACGCCGCACTCTCCGACCCCGTGATTGTGGACATGCAGCATGATGCGCGTGGCCTGTTCCCGGTCCTTCTGGAAAAAACGCTCAAGCACATGAATCACAAACTCCATCGGGGTGTAGTCGTCATTCAGCAGAAGCACACGGTACAGACTCGGCTTCTTCACCTGAGGCTTGGTCCGGGTGATGACGGATGTGCCCCTGTCTGGGCCTCCGCCTCCGGTTTTCTTGTCCGCCTGTAAGCGAGTCCGGTTCGCGCTGTCGTTCACTCTGGCCACTTCCTGTCATTCCGCCGGTGCGCCGTATACCGACGCAACGAGCATTGTCCTTAACTTAGTCTTTCCTGCGCGGATTTTAAGCCCCCTTGACGAGGGAAGAAAGAGATTTCCCACCAAGACTCAAAACACGAAAAACCCGGCCGCATGAAACATGTGACCGGGTCTCTATCATTCCAGGCATTCGCCGCGCTGAACAGGCGGCGGCTTATTTTCAGGCAGACGCCTTGGCAGCGGCCGTTTCGAAAGGCTTGTAGGCTTCCTTGGCGAGATCGGCGTAAAGTTCGCCCATCTTGGTGGCCTGGGCTACAAAGGTCTCGTAAGCGGACTTCGCATAGTCGGTCTGAATTTCGATGGCCTTGTCGAGGCTCTTGGCCGAAGCCAGCTTCTCCGCGGCAGCGGCGCCCTCTTCGTAAGACTTCTTGGAATATTCGGTTGCTTCAGCAGCGATCTGCTGGAAACCCTTGGTCATCGACGAAACCGTGGTCAGCATGCTGTCCATGGCTTCTTTGCTCATCTTGGAGGTGCTGTCAAAGTTCATCATGTCGCAAATCCTGTTGGTTGGAGGGTGGTGCATCACATTTAGGTGCACTGCACAAGATTGTCAAGATTATTGTGCAACGCACCCAAGAGCGCCCGCCTCCGGCTTCATCTGACCTGGCCCGCATCGGAACAGGATTAGACCAAAACCGGACAGATACCGGATCACCTGTGGAAAGGAATGGTTCATCATAAACGGATTGGTAAGGACGTGTGGCTAGGATCCGCCACATTGGCTGTTCAAAGGATGCAGGCAGCCCGCCCCGTTCACCCGTCAGTTCATGAGTGAGTTATCGTGCACCAGAGTAAATCCCGTTTCGTTTTCCGCCTTGCTGCCGTTCCCTCCCTTGCACTTCGCCTGGCTGCCCTGATCGGCATCGCCATGGCGCTGGGAACAGCACCGGCATCTGCGAACCCGAAATACGCCGGCATCGTCATCGACGCCAAGACCGGAAAGACGCTCTACGCCCACGAAGCTGACCAGCCGCGCTATCCGGCGTCGCTGACCAAGATGATGACCCTCTACCTGGTCTTCGAGGCGCTGGAACGCGGCAAGGTCAAGCTCGACACACGGGTCAAGTTCTCGGCCAATGCCGCCAAGGAGCCGCCGACCAAGCTGGGCGTCGGCACAGGAAAGTCGATCACGGTCGAGCAGGTGATCTATTCTCTGGTGACCAAATCCGCCAATGACGCCTCGACGGCCATCGCTGAACATCTGGGCGGCTCGAAATCCAAATTCGCCAGCATGATGACCGCCAAGGCCCGTTCGCTCGGCATGAGCAAGACGACATTCCGCAATGCCCACGGCCTGCCGAATTCCGGCCAGGTGACCACCGCGCGCGACATGGCCAGGCTCGGCATCGCGCTGCGCGAGCACTTTCCGCGCCAGTACAAGTATTTTTCCACCCGCTCGTTCAAGTTTGGCGGCGCCAATATGGGCAACCACAACCGGCTGCTGGGCGCAGTGCGCGGCGTCGACGGCATCAAGACCGGCTATACCCGCGCATCGGGGTTCAACCTGGTCTCCTCCGTGGTCGATCGCGACCGGTCGATCGTCGCCGTCGTCCTGGGCGGACGCACCGGCGCAAGCCGCAATGCGCAGATGAAGGACCTCATCTCGCGCTATCTGCTCAAGGCTTCGACCCGCGGCGGCGGAAATCTCATTGCCCGGGGCGCCATGTCCGATATGCAAGTGGCTTCCGCCGGGCTGGAACTTCCCAAGGTTGGCCCGATACCGGAACGCCGCCATGACGGGGACGCCCGGATCGCGCTCGCCTATGCGGCACCTAGCCCCACGCCGGTAATCGGACGCGAGGCACTGGCCAAGTCGCTGCAGGCCCAGAAAGTCGCCATCCCGATTCCCGCTCCGGCGCTGGTGCCGCCGATGCCGGTGGACACGGGCGCGGCAGATTCGATCGACCCGGTGACCACCGCCTCGACGGCTTCCATGAGCGGCTGGATGATCCAGATCGGGGCAACGCCTGATCGCGACGCGGCGCTGAAGCTGCTGGCTCGCGCGCAGGACCAGGGCGTCAAGGCGCTGAACGGCGCCGAGCCCTTCACCATGGCATATACCGCCAAGAATGAGCAGCTTTACCGCGCCCGTTTCGGCGGGTTTGACGGTCAGGCATCCGCAGCCAGCGCCTGCAAGGCTCTAGAAAAGAAAGGGTTCGCCTGCTGGGCAACCGCCAACTGATCCGCAACGCCTGTTTTGCGTTGCGGCCGGAAGTCCCAATTCCGGAGACATCCACGTTTTTTGTACTGCGTATTCGGGGAAATCAGTCATGTCGACTCAAGAGAACAGCCTTGGCCTCATTAATCCGGCCGGCAAGAAACGTCGAACCGCCCGCATCGGGATGCATCCGCTTCATGAGGCGGCGATGCGCCTCGCGGATCTCGGCTTCACTCGCCCCCGCAGCAAGACCAAGGATCTCGTAGGCCTCCTTCTGTGTCATGGCGCCCGCGCCTGGCGCAGCGCCCAGCCCCGCGTCCTGCTCCGGGTCAAAGCCGGCACGCCAGTCGGGCATGCGGCGGTCAAGATACGCCTCCAGTAGCCCCAGGCTTTCGGCATCCCGCGACAGTTCGGAATGCAGCCGGATGAGGTCCGCCTCCTCCAGCGCATCGAGTTCCCGGCCTTCGAAACTGCCGGCAAGAACGAGACCGTTCATTTCGCCGGTGTCGAGATCGAGTTCCATTTCGAGCGCCGCCGAGCGGACATAGGACTGGCCGCCGGGCTGGCGCGTGGCGCGCGACGCGCTGCGGGCGCGGCTGAACAGCATCAGCGAAAAGGCGAGCAGCGGCACGCCAAGACCCGCGCGTCCGATTAGCGTCATGATCAGGCCCACGACAGCCATTGCGGCCGGAAGCGCATAGCGCAGTGTGGCGGCGATCGCCGTCGGCCTCACGCTTACCAGCGCGGCGAGCACCGCAAGCAGGATCAGGAGCCCGCCGAGAAACACCGCAATCGGGCTCATGAGCGGCTCGCCCCCTTGCCCCGGGATTGCCCCTTGCCACCGGTCCTGGCCGGACCCAATTGCTCGAGCAGCAGCGTTGCCGCCGCCCCGCCGGCTTTTTCGAGCGCGGGGCGACCGCCGGTGGCGTAGGTCGCGACCGCGCGCAGCAAGGCCGCAAGCTCGGCCGCGGCATTCTGATCGAAACGCACATAGGCGCCGCCGGTGACGCGGGCTATTTCGCGAAACCCCCGGGCTGCGGCGGGATCGTGGCCTTCATGAAACATGAAGCACGGCACCTTGCGCAGCGCCAGTTCGCCCGCCATCACCGCCAGTTTGTCGATGTCCTCCTCCATGGCGTCGCCGATATAGACCAGGGCGCTGACCGGGCGGAGCTTTGCCTCATCGGCGACATGGCGGAGCACCCGGCCGATCTGTGTCTGGCCGCCGCGGCACGCGATCCGGGTCATGAGATTGGCGAGTTGGGTCGTGTCGGTGACCCAGCGCGAGGCGCGGCATTCGCCCAGTCCGCGGAAATACACCAGCTGGACCGAGAGTTGCGCCGTCTTTCCAACCGCATCGAACATCTCCGCCTGCAATTTGCAGGCGCTGTCCCAGGTCGGCTGGCGGCTCATGGTGGCGTCGAGCGCAAAAGCCAGACGTCCCGACCCCGCCGCGCCCGGCGCCAAGGATTTCGCGGCGTTCAGAAAAGCGGCAATCTCGGAGCCTGAGGATGCGGGCGCGGCCGCGGCCGCGGGAACGGCTGTGCCGCTCCTCGATACCGCCTTGTCGGAACCGGTCTTGTCTTTGGCCATGGTGAACGTGTCTACCTCTGGACTGATTTTTTTGTCCGGCGCCCACCTGCGAACACGACTTTGGCCGGCACCCATCCGCTCAATGTGGCGTTTTGCGCACCGAACACAAGACCTGCGCGACTGCATGCCGCGTCATAGAAGCCCGAGGCCCGCCAGTTCGCGCTTGAGCTCGGCGGGAAGATCGCCGCCGTCCGCACCGGATGCGCCCAGATCCGGCGGCGCATCGTCGGGGGCGAGATAGCGCCATCCCTGGAAAGGGCGCCGCGGCGCCCAGGAGGTCTCGTGCAACACTGGCTCGAGCACCAGGTTGCAGCGGGAAATGCCCTCGGCATCGGTGAACGGGCGGACATCGAGAAAGCGCTGGCGGGCCTGGATATTGCCCTTGATCACCCAATAGAGCGAGCCGCCATCAATGAGTTCCGCCGCACGCTTGGGGAGCATCCGGGTGGTGTGGAACTGCTCGGGCGCCTGTCCGGCAGCCTTCATCGCCGCCAGCCGGCGCGCGATCCAGTCCTGCAGGTCTTCGACGCTTTCCGCGCCGACGCAGAGTTTGAGAAGGTGTAGAGCCATCCGGAATACTTCGGGCGCGCGGCACCCCGGGTCAACCCGGCCCGCTCTGATTCAGCACGCCGTCCACAGGGTCGACAGCGATCTGCCGGCTCAGCACTCGACGACATTGACCGCAAGGCCGCCGGTGGAGGTTTCCTTGTAGCGCTCGTTCATGTCGAGTCCGGTCTGGCGCATGGTCTCGATGCAGGCGTCGAGCGGCACGAAATGGGTGCCATCGCCCTTCATCGCCAGCGACGCGGCGGTCACCGCCTTGACTGCGCCCAGCGCATTGCGCTCGATGCAGGGCACCTGCACCAGCCCGCCGACGGGGTCGCAGGTCATGCCGAGATGATGTTCGAGGGCGATTTCGGCCGCGTTTTCGATCTGCTCCGGCGTACCGCCCATGACGGCTGCAAGGCCCGCCGCCGACATCGCGGCCGCGGAGCCCACCTCGCCCTGGCAGCCGACCTCGGCGCCCGAGATCGAGGCATTGTGCTTGATGATGCCGCCAATGGCCGCGGCCGTCAGCAGATAGTCGCGCACCGCCTGCTGATCGGCGCCGTCGTGGAACTGCAGCACATAGCGGATGGTGGCCGGGATGACGCCGGCGGCGCCATTGGTGGGCGCGGTGACCACGCGCCCTCCAGAGGCGTTTTCCTCGTTGACCGCCATGGCGTAGACGCTCAGCCAGTCGTTGGCGAGCAGCGGATTGCGCCGGTTCTGGCGCCATTCATCCTGCAGCTTGTCGTGCAGGATGCGGGCGCGGCGGCGCACCTTGAGGCCACCCGGCATGATACCCTCGCCGCCAAGACCCCGGTCGATACAGCCGCTCATGGCGGTCCAGATCCGGTCAAGGCCCGCGTCGAGCTCCTCGCCGCTCATGTGGCTTTCCTCGTTGGCGCGCTTCATCTGCGCGATGGAAAGGCCTGAGCGCGCCGCCATGTCGAGCATCTGCCTGGCGTTGACGAAGGGATAGGGCACGGGCTTGCCTGTGTCTTTTTTCCTGTTGTTCTTCATTGCCGCAAGTTCGGTGTCGGAAACAACGAAGCCGCCGCCGACGGAATAATAGATCCGGCGCAACAGCATGGCGCCGTCGCGGTCGAAGGCGGTGAAGGTCATACCGTTGGCGTGGCCGGGCAAGGGGGTCTTCTTGTCAAAGACAAGATCCGCCTTCGGGTCGAAATCATAGTCCGGATGGCCGGGCGGGCTGACCCTGCGGCTCTTCTCGACGCTTTCGATAATGCCGTCGATGCGGTCCGGATCGACCTGGTCGGGCAGTTCGCCGGTGAGACCGAGCACCACCGCCCTGCCCGTGCCGTGGCCAATCCCGGTAAACGCCAGCGACCCGTGCAGGCTGACCTTGATGCCCGACACCCTGGCGCCGGCCGGACGCGGCCAGTCGTTGCCGGCGATCTCATCGAGAAACCGCACCGCCGCCGACATCGGCCCCATGGTGTGGGAGCTCGATGGGCCGACGCCGATCTTGAAGACATCAAAGACTGAAAGGAACATTTGGGGCGGCGTCTCCGGTGAAGATGGCTACATTACATGCGCATCCCCTGCCAAGCCGTCAATTCCCCGACCTGCCATGCCGCTCAAGCGACAGCGGCGTTCAGGGTGCGAACAGTGTCCGAGCCCAAAAAAAAGCAGCGCCTACCGATCTGG
>NZ_JACIYP010000150.1 GCF_014359905.1 Hoeflea sp.
TGGGGCGGGCGGGCGGCCGTCGCTGGGGCCGCTGCCGGCGGGCGCCCTGGCGGATGCGCCGCGCTTTGCGCTGGCCGAAACGCGGAACGTGGGCGGCGACGTGCTGCACCGCTGGCGCAAGGTCTGATGTTTGATCCCGGACTTTGATGGTGCAATGTTTACACCCGCATGGAGGGATGCATTACGGGCCAGGTTCTGCACGGGAGCGCCACCACGACAGAGGCAGTGCGTCGAGCGATACAGCATAGTCAAGAGAGCCTGAGAGCGCTGGCCAAGCGCTACGGGATCAACCAGAAGACGGTCGCCAAGTGGAAGAAGCGGACCTCAGTGGCCGATATTCCGACGGGGCCAACCGAACCGAAGTCGACGGTCCTGTCGGTCGAGGACGAGGCGGTGATCGTCGCCTTTCGCCGCCAGACGCTGCTGCCGCTCGACGATTGCCTCTATGCCTTGCAGCCGACCATCCGCATCTTTCGCGGTCATCGCTGCACCGGTGCTTGCAGCGGCACGGCATCAGTCGACTTCCCGACATGGACGGCGACCTGCCCGTAAAGCAGAAGTTCAGGGCCTGTCCCATCGGTTTCTTCCACATTGACATTGCCGAGGTGCAGACCGCGGAAGGCAGGCTCTATCTCTTTGTGGCCATTGATCGCACGAGCAAATTCGCCTTCGTCGAGCTTCATCGCAAGGCCCTGCGCAGAACCGCCGCCGATTTTCTCAGGCATCTTGTCGAAGCCGTGCCTTACAGGATTACGATCGTGCTGACCGATAACGGGACCCATTTCACCACGCCGGGCGCCGGTGGGTCGGCGGCCCAACTGGCCGCCGAGGCCCTGGCAAAGGGCGAACCGGTCTGGGCGCACGCTTTCGAATAGGCCTGCACGACGCTCGGCATCCAACACCATCAAGGAAGCGACCGTCAAACGCTTCCACTATGACGACCACGACCAGCTCCGCGGTCATCTCGCCGCCTTCATCAGCGCCTACAATTTCGGGCGACGATTGAAGACCCTCAAACGGCTCACGCCCTACGAGTTCATCTGCAAATGCTGGACTTCCCAACCCGAAAGATTCATCCTCAATCCACTCCACCAAATGCCGGGACTGAACATCTAGCGTGGAACTTCCTTACTTGTCTGGTGGCCCGTTATGGCCATGACCTCGAATTCCGTGCAGCCCAATTCCGCCAGACGTAAAGCGGCAGCCTTGCGCAGCCCGTGAGTCGAGCAGTCCGACAATCAGTCCCACAGTCCGGCCCTGTCGCACCAGTCACGCATCCGGTTGCCAAATCCGGCAGCCGTGACGGGATTGCCGTAAGCGGAAAGGCCAGATCGCCGCTTGGCGATGCGTCCGCGCACCGACACGCCGCTTCAGCGCCTAGCTATAGGCGCGCCAGTTCCGGACCTGCGCGCTGGCTTCGCGAGATGAAACGCCAGGCGATTTGTGCAACAGGGCCCTTGGCCTGAGGGCCCTTGGCCTGTTCACATGCCCTTTTCGATCAGGTCGGCCTTCTCAAGCGTGTTTTCCAGCAATCTGACAACGGCAACGTCGATCATCTTGCCTTCGTAGGTGACCGCGCCCAGACCGTTTGCCATCGCCTCGTCATAAAGGGCCTTGATCGCGCGGGCCCGGTCGACCTCGTCCCGGGAGGGTGAGAACGTCTCCTGCGCGATCGCGACCTGGTTGGGATGGATCGCCCATTTGCCGACCGCCCCCAGGATCTGCGCGCGCCGGCATTCGGTCCGGTACTGATCGCTGTCCGAGAAATCCGGGAACGGCCCATCGACGGCATCAAGACCGTTGGCGCGGCAGGCCATGATCAGGCGGTGCCGCTGATAGTGCCAGATATCCGCCGGATATTCGCCCTTGCCCTCGATCTCGGCAAAGGGGATGCCCTGGCTGGCCGAATAGTCGCCGACGCCGAAGATCAATGCCTCAAGCCGCGGGGTAGCGGCGGCGATCTCGTTCACCGCGATCATGGCCTCGACTTCCTCGATCAGACATTCGAGACCGATCTTCTTGGTCAGTCCAAGATCGGCCTCCAACTGGCTGAGCAGCTTGTCCACGAACAGCAGGTCCGCCGGCGCAAGCGGCTTGGGCAGCATGATGACATCGAGGTTCTCGCGCGCGCCGGTGACGACCTCGATGATATCGCCATGGCAATAGGGCGTGCCGGTATCGTTGATGCGCACACAGCGCGTCGTGCGGCCGAAATCCAGCGTGTTCAGCGCCTCGACGACCATGCCGCGCGCCTCTTTCTTCTTGTTGGGCGCCACCGCATCCTCAAGGTCGAGAAAGACGTAGTCCACGTCGAGACCGGCGGCCTTTCTCATCATCTTTTCCGAACTGCCGGGAACGGACAGCTGGCAGCGCCGGAGGCGCCTGGGGCGGTTCAGGTTCTTCATCGCTTTCTCCTAGGCGACCACGCCCGTGGCGTGGAGTTTGCTGATATCATCGGGGCCATAGCCCAGTTCCGACAGCAGCCGGTCGGTATCCTCGCCCAGCAGCGGCGCGCGCTTGCGAACGCCGCCGGGGGTTTCCAGAACATGGATCGGCGTGTTGACGATCTGCACCTCGCGGCCGCGGGTGCCCGGCTGCTCCACGCTGGCAAGCATGTTGCGCAAAGCGGTATGCGGATCCTGGAAAATGTCGGCCGCCCGGTTCACCGGGCCCAGCGGAATGCGCCCGCCCAGACGCGCCATGATCTCTTGCTTCGACAGGCCCGCCGCCCACTCGCCGACGATCCGGTCGGTTTCCGCCCGGTGCCTCACCCGGTCCTCGTTGGTCCTGAACCGGGGATCCGTCGCAAGCTCCCGCCGTCCCATCTCTTCCGCGAGGATCGCCCAGAAGTGATCTCTCGGACATGCGATGGCGATATGGCCATCCGTAGTGGGAAACAGGCCGAAGGGACACAGCAGCGGATGGCCCGAGCCTTCGGGGCCGGGGTTTTCGCCCAGATAGGAGTGCTGATAGACGATCCTCTCGCAGATCGCGAGCACGGCGTCATACATTCCGACATCGACGAACTGGCTTTCGCCGGTGGCGCGCGCACGGTGCAGCGCCGCCAGGATGCCGGTCGCCAGGAACAGCGCGGGGACGGTGTCGCCGACGCCCGCACCCACCTTCATCGGCTCTCCGCCGGCCGGGCCGGTGATGCCCATGAGCCCGCCCATGGCCTGCGAGACCACGTCAAAGGCGGGCCAATCGGCGTAGGGGCTGCGGCCGGTGCGGGCATCGCCAAACCCGCGCACGCAGCCGTAGACGATACCCGGCCTGATCTCGCGCAGCTCTTCATAGGACAGGCCCAGCCGCTCCATCACCCCCGCGCGGAAATTCTCGACCACGATATCCGACTGCAGGACCAGCTTGCGGACAATGTCCTTTCCCTCGGGCGATTTCAGATCGACAACGATGGATTCCTTGTTGCGGTTGATCGACTGGAAATAGCCGCCGAACCCCTTGGGATCGTCATCGCCGGGCAGCCGGGCCGAGGGGCGCACCATGTCGCCCTCGGCGGCTTCCACCTTGATGACCCGCGCTCCAAGATCGCCCAAAACCATCGTGGCGTAAGGCCCGGCCAGCATTGCGGTCAGGTCCAGAACGGTAATGCCGTCGAGCGGCCCGGTCGAGGCGGCGTCTGTCATGGCAGCGCCACTTTCCGGCGCATCAAGACGGTGCGCTCCACTTCGCAAACCAGCTTGTCGTCCTGGTTGATCCCGTAGTGCCGGAACCGCACGATCCCCGCATCCTTCCGGTCGGCATCGCGCTTCTCCAGAACCTCGGTGAAGGCATAGAGCGTGTCGCCATGGTGAACCGGGGTTCGCAGGCGGATGCCGTCCATGCCCAGTTCCTCCAGAACCTGCTCGCCGGTGTCCTGCGCGGCGAGGCCGATGACCACAGAGAAGTTGATGCCGCCGAAGACGACGCGGGTATCGAAGCCCGGCACGCCCTTGAACGCGTCCTTCATGAAGTGCTCGTTGAAATGCGCATGGGCCGTGTTCATCACCAGATTGGTCAGCAGAACATTGTCCATCTCTGTCACGGTCTTGCCGCGCACATGACGGATGACCTCGCCCGGCTCGAAATTCTCGAAATAGGTGTTGCGGGAGGTCAACTCCGAAGCGGTCAGAAACATCGTGTCACCCATACTGAATGTCGAAGGCGTTGCGCGCGATCTGCCTGTCGGTTTCCGAACGGCCAAGCAGGTTGTCCGAGATGATCCGCTGCTGGATTTCCGAGGTGCCCTCGAAGATCTTCGTCAGGCGCGCGTCGCGCCAGTGGCGCTCGACCGCGAACAGCTTGGTATATCCGGCGCCGCCGTGGATCTGGATCGCTTCCGAGGTGACCTCTTCGGCAATCTCGGAGGCGAAATACTTCACCATGGAGGACTCTGTGTCGCAGCGCTGTCCCCGGTCGATGGTCGTACAGACGTGATAAAGAAGTTGCCTTGCCGCCTCGATCTTCGTCGCCATCGTGGCGATCTTGAACCGGATCGCCTGAAATTCGGCGATCGGCACCGCAAACTGGCGGCGCTCCTTGGCGTAGGCGATCGCGTCCTCCAAAGCGCCCTGTGCAAGCCCGATCGACCGTGCCGCCGTATGCGCGCGTGCGGTTTCCAGACCCGCCGCCATCATGTAGAACGCCTTGCCCTCGTCGCCGATCAGGGCATTTGCGGACACACGGCAATTGTCGAACGAGAGTTCGTAGGTGTTCCACCCGAAATAGCCGATCTTCGGGATCTGGGCGCCTTTGCAGTTCACAGGCAGTTCCCCGCGCGGCTTCTCGATCAGAAAGGCGGAGATCCCGAGGTGCCGCTTGTCCGCGGCCGGCGGCGGCGATGTCCGGGCGAAGACCAGGATCGCATCCGCCCCGTCCGCGAAGGTGCACCAGTATTTCTGTCCCGAGATCACCCAGTCATCGCCCTCGCGCACCGCGCGGCAGGAGATCGAGGACAGGTCGGAGCCGGTATCGGGTTCCGACAGGGCAAAGGCGACCAGCATTTCGCCGGACGCACTGCGCCCCAAAAGCTCCTTGCGACGCGGATGATCCTTGCGCAGCCCCTCCTTGTAGAAGGTGCCGTTGCCCCGGGCGATGAGCGATGCGACAGACATCCAGCCCCGCGCCAGTTCCTCGGCCACGAGGCAGTACTCGAACGCCCCCAGGCCCTGCCCGCCCTCATCCTCGGGCACCGTGATCCCGAACAGTCCGATCGCCGCCATCTTGTCGATCAGATCCCGCGGGATTGTGCCACGTTCGGGGTCGAGCCTGTTGGCGAGCGGAAGAACCTCGTTCCGGGTGAAGTCGCGGGCGAGATCGCGGATCATCAGCCGTTCCTCGGTCAGATAGCCCTGCCTGACATCGGGTTGTTCGTTCACGGTTTCTTCCTGACTAGATTGGATCGTTGATAGTCGATGACCGGCGCGCCGGCCTCGTCAAGGCCGGTAGTCGCCCAGGTCACGATGCCGAAGTCCGGGCGGCTTTTGGGTTCGCGCATGTCGATCACGCGGGAGCGGGCATAGACCGTCTCGCCCACGATCATCGGCCGATGATAGGTCAGCTTGTCAACGCCGAGGAACGGGCCGCCGACTTCCGACAGATCCTCGACCGACAGACCAAAGACGGTGTTGAAGACGAGCAGCGGACAGACCACCGCCCCGGCATGGCCTGACGAGCGTGCGAAATCGGCGTTCGTGTAGATCGGGTTGTAGTGCAGCGTCAATGTGGCGAACAGCGTGTTGTCGGCCTCGGTCAGCGTCCGCCCCCAGTGGTGCACGAACGTCTGGTCCGGCGTGAAATCCTCGTAGTAGTTGCCTCGGTGCCATGTCCTGGCGCGCGATTTGAGATCGCTTACGGTCGTGTCTGTCATCTGCTGGCCTCCAGAAGCTGTCTGATCGGGGCATTCTGCTCGATCAGCGCGATGATACGGGCCGCTCGGCCTTCGCCAAGCACCGGGTCGATGATGCGGCGCGCCTTGGCGCAAAGCTCGGACCATTGCAAGGCGGTGTCCGTCGCGGGAACGCCGGTGTCGAACTCGGACTCGACGATGCGCCCGTCAGTCAGTTGTGCCACGACGCGCGAATGCATCAAGGCCGCGGCAGGAACCTGCTCGCCCGCAACCGAGACCCTGGCGCGAAGCGACCGCATCCGCCCGGACTGCGCATCCTCAAGCCTGTAGGCGTTCAGATCGGCCGTGTCGGTACCGGCAAGTACCATGGCCGCCGCGTGGCGAAGGCTGAACTTGCACTCCAGGTCAGAGCCGGGATCGTCGATGTTGCAGGAGCCCAGGATCTGTTCGGGCACATGCAGCACGATCCGGTCGATCCTGTCGCTGCCATGCTCCGCCGTGAGGGCCCGCATGCATTCGATGGCGGCATGAGTGAGATAGCAGGCGGCGTGACGCTTGAAGAGCGTATGCTCGACCGCGAATTGCCCCGTCTTTGCCGGGGCGAAGGCAAGCCCCTCCGCTGAAAGCCCATGCGCTCGGATGAACCCTTGTCCGGCCTCTATGCCATCGGGGTTGGCGGTCAGGCCATGCCGGACAAGCCGGGTTGCGAGATAGCCCGCCTGCGCTGCACAGCCCACCTGAACCGGCTTCGTCATGGTGCCGAACATCGCCTTCAGCCCTGCCGCCCGCGCTGCCGAAAACCCGAGCGCATGAGCCGTTTGCTCAGCCGACATCCCTTCCAGCGCCGCGAGCGCGGCCGCGCTGCCGAAGGTTCCTATGGTCGCCGTGTTGTGAAACCCCTGCGCATAGTGCGCTGTTCCGATCAACCTGCCAAGCTGCGCCGCGACCTCGTAGCCGCGAATGAAGGCATCCATCAGCTTGGGGATGCTCAGGTTCAGGGATTCTCCCCGCGTCACCAGGGCGGGAAGAACGGCGACGGTCGGATGGCCCACCATCATCGAGTTGACATCGTCATAATCGAGCGCATGGCCTGCGGAGCCATTCACAAGAACCGCCCAGGCGGGGCTGACGGTTTCGGCATGACCGATGAGCGCAGACGTGCCCGAGCCATCCTCGACCGCCGTACGTTTCACGGCGCGGACAAGGGGCTCGTCGCGGGCGGCGATCACCACCGCGGTCCAGTCAAGCAAGCAATGCCGCGCCCAGATCAGGGCGTTCGCGCCGACCGGGGTTCTGGCTGCATCTCCGATCCAGTCCGAAATGGCCCGCGTCAGGGGAACATTCTCCCGCATATCCCGAATATCTGCGACTTCAGCGCCCATAGAACATCTCCGGCAAGAAGAGCGAAAGCTGGGGGATGAAGGTCACCATCGCCAGCAGCCCCAGCAGCAACACGATGAACGGCAGCACCCCCCGCGCGACCTCATCGACCGGCGCACCTGTCGTGGAGGACATTATGAAGAGGTTCAACCCGACCGGCGGGGTCAGAAGCGCGATTTCCATGTTGATGACGATGATGACGGCGAAGTGCACGGGGTCGATGCCAAGAGGAGCCAGCAATGGCAGCACCAAGGGCACCACGATAAGGATGACGGCCACGGTCTCGAGGAACATGCCCAGAAGGAACATCACGGCGTTGATCAGCAGAAGGAACTGCCATGCGGACAGCTCGTTCTCGACCACGTAGTCGATCATGCGTTTCGCGAAGCCTTCCGAGGTGATCCAGTGTCCGAAGGCCAGCGCCCCTATGGTGATGAAAAAGATGACCGCCGTGGCCTTGATCGAATCCGCCAGGATTCCGGGAACCTCGGCCAGAGAGCAGCCCTTGTAGAAGATCAAAGACACCAGGATCGAGATGAAGGCGGCCATTCCGGCCGCTTCGTTGACGGTGACCAAGCCGCTGTAGATTCCGCCCAGGATGATCGCTGGCAAGAGCATCGCCGGCAGGGCGCGGCGGTTGACGGCCCAGAACTCGGACCCTGACAGCCGCTCCCCGGCTGCATAACCGCGCCGCCGCGAGAAATAGACGATCCAGATCGAGAAGAGGCAGATCTGCACCACGGCCGGAAGAACCCCGGCAAGGAACAGTTGTGGCACGCTTTCGCCCGCGACGACCGCGAACAGGATCATTGCCAGCGAGGGCGGTATCAGGATGCCAAGAGTTCCCGAAGAGGCCACGACCCCAAGGGCGAAGCGCTCGTCATAGCCCGAGTTGCGCATCGCGGGAACAAGCAGCGTACCCATGGCCATGGCCGTCGCGACCGAGGAACCGGAGATCGCCGAAAAAACCATCGTGGCCAACACGCAGACCAGCGCGATCCCTCCGCGCACGCCGCCAATCCAGCCATAGGCAAAATCCACCAGAGCCTTGGCAATGCCGCCGCGCTGCATGAATGTGGCAGCGATCACAAAGAACGGGACAGACACCAACGTGTCGGACTTCAGGTGGTTGATGAAAAGCTGCGGCATGGAGACCAGCGGCTGGCCCTCTGCCGCGAACAGTGCCAGCGATACGATCCCAAGCACCAGGAAGACCGGGAACCCGGCCAGCAGCAGCAGCATGAAACCTGACAGAGCAAGGAGAGGGGACATCAGTCCACTCCTGTGCCATAGACATCATGCCCCATGAATACGGCGCGCCACAGAAGAAGGGCATAGCGGGTCGCCATCGAGGCAAAGGCCACGGGGACGACGATGTAGAAAATCCACTGGGGAAAATACAGGGAACTGTCTGAGCGAATGTCGATCATGCGAGCGAAATTGACCATCGCGACGCCGTACCAGGTTATGATCGCGCAATAGGCCAGACCGGCGACGAGCGAGGCGATATCGGCGACGCGACGAGCCCATTGCGGAGCCATGCGGATGAACAGGTCGGCACGGATATGTCGCCCCTCCGTGACCAGAGAGCCGCCGCCGATCAGGACCGCACTGATCATCAGGTAGATAATGACCTCTCCGCCCCAGTCGGTCAGCATCGACGGCATCAGATAGCGGGCGAACACTTCGTAGACGACCAGAAGGACGGCCAGCCCGGCAACGGTTCCGATCGCCATGGCTTCGAAGCGGCGGAGGGCTCGTATGATACCACGCATTGCATCTGTTCCCGGGATCGGCCGAAAAGGCCGCAGCCGGATCGCGGCTGCGGCTGCGCTCACTTCTCAAGTTCCTTCTCGGCAAGTTCGATGATCCCGGGATCAACACGCAGTTCTTTCGCTAGGCGCGGCTGATCCGCCATCAGGCTCGCCCGAAGCGCGGCAAGGTCGGATTCCGCCGCCGAGACGTTCGTCAAGCCATGCGCGGCCGCCTCTTCCGCCGCAGCTGACTGAGCCTCGGCCGCCGCTTCCCGAGCCGCCATGACGCCCTCATTCCATGTTGTCCGCATGATCTCTTTCAGGTCGTCGGGCAACTCGTTCCACGCCTGGGCGCTGACAAGCGGGACATACTGATAGAATGCATGATAGTCGGAATAGGAGAACCTGAGCCCCGAATCCCAGAGCTTCGACGAGCGCACGGACTCGAAGGTCGACATCAGCCCGTCGATCGTCCCTTTCTGAAGCGCCTGCGGCACATCCGGAAATGGAATGGAAACGCCCGTCGCGCCGAACTTCTCGAACCGAGCCAGCGCGACGGCTCCGCCGGGCGACCGCATCTTGAGCCCCTTGAGGTCTTCGGGTTCCTTCACGGCTTTGTCCGTGAAAAACATCACGCCGAACCCGAGATCCATCCACTTGCCCAGAACCACGACACCCAGCTTTTGCTCGGTTTCCCTGGCAAGGGCGGCACCGGTCTCGCCATCCGTTACCCTGTAATGTGCTTCGCGCGGACGGCCATAGAACATCGGAAGACCCAGCACGTTGTAGTCCGGAACGATCCTGGCAAGGTTCCAGTGCCCGGGCAACGCCATGTCGATCGCTCCCTGCGCCAGGGCCGTTGGCACGTCCTGGTCGTTGTACTGCGAGCCCCCCTCGAAGAAATTGAACTTCAGCCGCCCTTCCGAGGCATTCTCGATCTTTGCCGCGATCTCGTGAGCCAGCAGATTTCGCAGGTGCGTCGGACCGGTGTCGAGCGATATGTCGATCGTGTACTCTTCGGCCGTGGCTGGCACGGCTACAAGCCAAGCCGCTACGGCCGCTGTCATCAGATGTCTCATGAGACTCCCCCCTGTTGCTTGGCCCTTGCGGTGTCTTCCGTCATCGACCACTGCCTGCGCGTTACCTAGCACTCCGGAAGGTGAGGGGGAAC
>NZ_JACIYP010000151.1 GCF_014359905.1 Hoeflea sp.
GCCCGCGGCGCCCTGCGAGCGTGGGGGAACGGCCTGGTGGTCCTCCTCGCGCTGATGATGTGCAGCTTCGGCCAGGCGCGCCCCAGCCGGCCGGAACGCCCGTGGCCACGCATTCGACCACCGCGCCAAGGCTCGACCCGTCCTTGCGTGCGCCGTCGACCAGCCCGGCCCAGCGCGCGGCGGCGGCGGGATCGGGGCAGAAGAACGGGTTGCGGGCGATCTCTGCGGCATCGAACGCGGCGGGGTCGATCGCATCGCCGCCGATCTCGCAGACATAGGCGGTCAGGGTCACTTCCGGGATCATCAGCCGCGCCACCGCGCCCGCCGCCACCCGTGCCGCGGTCTCGCGCGCGCTCGACCGCCCGCCGCCGCGATAATCGCGAAAGCCGTACTTGGCATCATAGGCATAATCGGCATGGCCGGGGCGGTAGGCCTTGGCGACCTCGGAATAATCCTTCGATCGCTGGTCGGTGTTCTCGATCATCAGGCTGATCGGGGTGCCGGTGGTGCGCCCTTCGAAGGTGCCCGACAGGATGCGGACCGCGTCGGCCTCGTTGCGCTGGGTGGTGTATCGGCTGGTGCCGGGCCGCCGCGCATCGAGGAACGGCTGGATCGCCGCCTCGTCCAGAGCAAGCCCCGGCGGGCACCCGTCGACCACCGCGCCCAGCGCCGGCCCGTGGCTTTCCCCCCAGGTGGTGAAGCGCAAGACGCGCCCGAATGTGTTCCAGCTCATGGATGCGCGCTATTGTGGCAAACAAGGCGCAAGTCCACCGCCCCAAGGTCCACCGCTGCTGTCCTACCCCGGAGCGTCGCCGGCAGGCCAGGCCGATGAGCCCGCTGCCCCCGCTGTCCGCCCCCGCCGATGCGGCTTTTTCCCGTTGCGGCCGGTGCTGGCCGTTTGCTGTCAGAACACTGTTCCAGGTGTTCCAGGCCCCCGGTGGCTCCCTCGCTGTCCTGCCCCCGCCGATGCGGCTTTCGCGCCTTGCGGCGGGCGCTGGCTGTTTTCTGTCAGAAGGTAGTGCCCCTGGGGGTGGTGTAGGAACACCGATCCTCGGCCAGGCCAAGGATGATCAGGGTGTCGGTGCTGGCAGGCTGAGGCGCGGATTATCGCTCAGCGCGCCGATCGTTTCCAGCGTCATATGGCGACGCGACACTGCCCACTCGTCATTCTGCTCGAGCAGGAGCGCGCCGACCAGGCGGATGACCGCGGCGGTGTTGAGGAAGATGCCGATGGCGTCGGCCCGGCGTTTGATCTCCTTGTTGACGCGTTCGAGCGGGTTGGTGGACGAGATCTGCGCCCAGTGCTCCTTGGGGAACGCCATGCAGGCGAGCACCTCCTGACGCGAACCGTCCATCATGGTGGCGAGCTTTTCGTATCGTTCGCGTAGCGCGTCGGCGACCTGGCGCCACTGCTCGTGGGCGGCGTCGGCGCTCTCCTGAGCAAAGATCGTCTTGAGCATGGCGACGACGGCGGGACGCTGCTTGGCCCGACATGCGCAAGTGCATTGCGCATCTGACCTGCTCCCCGGAAGTTCCCTCACCGTGATGTAGAGTCTGCGCAACCGCGAAGGAGCGGACGACATGAGGAAAAGCCGTTTCACGGAGGCGCAGATCATCGGGATGATCAAGGAGCAGGAAGCCGGGATGACGACTGCGGACGTATGCCGCCGACATGGTCTCAGCCCGGCGACGTTCTACAAGCTGAAGGCCAAGTATGGCGGGATGGACGTGTCCGATGCCAAGCGGCTGAAGCAACCCGAGGACGAGAACGCGAAGCTCAAGCGCCTGCTGGCGGATGCGATGCTCGACAACATTGTCCTGAAAGACCTGCTGGGAAAACCCTGACGACACCGAACGAGCGGCGGGACGCGGCGCTGAGGGCGATGCGGGATCATGATCTCTCGCAGCGCCAGGCCTGTGTCCTGGTCGGTATCGATCCGAAGACTGTGCGGCGGGAAAGCCCGCCCGACAACCCGGACATCCGCGAAGAGATGGGCAAGCCAGTCGCCGGTGAAGAACGCTGAAGCCGGCGGAAAAGCGTGGGTTTTATCGAAGTCCAAGTAATCGAAATCACAAGGCTGTGTGGGGATTTGTGGCAAAAGCTTGTGATTTTGCGCGCCCGTGCACGCGAGGGCTTCCGCTGGAAATCGGGCTGTGATTCAGTGCGCTGGACGACGCCCGATGAGGTTTGCCGATGCCACCCAGGAAGCCCGCCCCGCGCAGCGATGAGCTGTTCCGCAGCCACTCGACAACATGATCGACATGGAGCACGCGCTGGTGAAGCTGGCGGGGCTGATTGACTGGTCGCGGTTCGATGAAGCCTGCGGCCGTTTCTATCACCAGAAGGGGCGTCCCGGCGTTCCGATGCGGCTGATGGCAGGCTTGCATTTGCTCAAGCACATGGAGGGATTGTCGGACGAGGCGGTCTGCGCCCGCTGGAAGGAGAATCCCTATTGGCAGTATTTCTGCGGCGAGCAGTACTTCCGGCACAAGCTGCCATTCGATCGATCGTCGATGACACGCTGGCGGGGACGGATCGGGCCTGACAAGCTTGAGCTGCTCCTGGCCGAAACGCTCGGTGTCGCGCTGCGCACCCAGGCAGTGACACCTCAGGCCTGCGAGCGGGTGACGCTGGACACGACCGTCCAGACCAAGGCAGTTGCCCATCCCACCGACAGCCACCTGCTCCTGCGCGGGATCGAATGGCTCAACCGGTTGGCGAGGCCGCACGGCATCAAGCTGCGGCAGTCCTTCCTGCGCGTGGGCCATCAGGCGCGCCGCGATGTGTCGCGGCTGATCCATGGGCGGGGGCACAAACAGGCCATGCGCCGGGTGCGCAAGCTGCGGACCTGGCTGGGCCGGCTCGACCGCGGCATCGGCCGCAAGATTGTCGGCAACGACGCGCTCGAGGCAGCCTTTGCTCTCGCCCGCGAGCGGGTGGCGAAGATCCTCGCCCAGAAGGCAGGCGACACCGACAAGCTCTGCGCCCTGCACGCGCCCGAGGTGGAATGCATCGCCAAAGGCAAGGCCAGGACCCGCTACGAGTTCGGCGTGCAGACCTCGATCGCGGTCACCAGCGCGCGCCCCGCCGGCGGACAGTTCATCGTCGGCATGCAGGCGCTGCCCGGCAACCCCTGCGACGGCCATACCCTGACCGCGCAGATCGAACAGGTCGAGCGGTTGACCGGCGTCAGCGTCGAGCGGGCCTATGTCGATCGCGGCTATCGCGGCCACAAGCATGGCGGAAAGGCAAAGGTCTTCGTCTCGCACACCCGCGGGATCACCTCGCCTGCCATCCGGCGCGAACTGCGGCGGCGCAACGCCATCGAGCCGAGCATCGGCCACACCAGATCCGACGGCCTGCTCGAACGCAATCACCTTGCCGGCGCTACCGGCGATGCCGTCAACGCCATCCTGGTTGCCGCCGGACACAATCTGCGTCTGCTCGTCGCCTGGCCAAGCGCCCTTTTGCGCGCTCTGTTCAGGGTATTGTTCCCTGCGACGCAGTCCGCAATGCCGTTCGCCTGAACACTCTTTCCTCGCCACAACAGCTCGCCACAGTCCGCAGCGAATGGCCCGTGCCGTCCCAGAGCCAAAATCGCATTGTTCACGAACGACGAGATATTTCGTGATCGGCCACGCTCTGATCTTCGCCCACGCGGCCCTGGTGCAGGTTCCTTCGGGCGAGCCGCCGGCAGGCCCCTTCCAGGCCGAACGGGTGCCCGATTCCGTGCTCGCCGCACAGCGTGGCGGGCTGCGCCTGCCGGGCGGCATCGATGTGCATCTCAGCATCGACACGGTGACCGCAGTTGACGGCAGGATCGTCCTGCAGACCGTGACCCGGATCGCCGAAGGTTCGCCCGTCGTTTCCGCCTATGCGCCTGCCGAGGGGCAGTCGGTCGCTCCCCCAGAGGCAAGGGTTCGCCACAACTTCGCAGCCCCAGGTTGCCTACGACCGCCAGCACGGCCTCACGGTCACGACCGGAATGCCGACGGTGCCGGTCACGCTGGCGCAAGGCCGGAGCGTGGAAACCGCAGAACTTTCCGCCGGATTGCGGGCGCTTGAACTGGGTCAAGCCGCCACAACGCCCGATGGCGTGGTTCAGGTGCGCGGAGAAAGCGGGAGAGGCGGGATCGAACTTCAAGGGCTGGATATCCGGATCCTTCATCTGACGGGGCAGGCGTTCGGTTCAGCAATCGTCAATTCCGGTAGCGAACGGGCGATCGATACGCAGACGACCTTGTCGATCGATCTGAGGACTCCGCGCCCGGCGCGTTTGCCCGACCCGAAACCGAGGACTATCAAACCGGCGGACTCGCATTATGACCGCGGGACGACCCGGGGGGGCAGGTCACGACCACCTCCCAAGACAATCAGAAGCAATGATACGAACTACGGTTCCAATTAGGCTTCGTGGACAAAGCTTGACCTGAGACTCGACCGCTGATTCAAAGCTACCTTTTGGAGGCGGTGTTGGGCGAGCGGGTTGGTGTATCGGATGACGAGTGGGCTTTGATCGGCCCGCTGTTACCGCCGGAGCGCGGACGCGGATGTCGCCCAGCGCAGGATAATCGCCGCTACTTCGAAGGCATGATGTGGATGGCGCGGACCGGCGCGCAGTGGCGGCATTTGCCGGATGAGTATGGCAAGTGGAACAGCGTCTTCCGGCGCTACCGAAGATGGGTCACGACCGGCGTGTTCGATGCTATGCTCGAGACGCTGGCCGAACTGGCGGGGCGGGACATAGCCGCCGACATGATCGACAGCACCGTGGTCCGGGCACATCATTGTGCAGTCGGCATAAAAAGGGGGCTCAGCAATCAGAGGCTCTCGGCCGATCGCGGGGAGGCTTCACCACCAAACTCCACGCGCGGTGCGATGCCAGAGGGCTCCCGCTTGGCTTCCTGCTGACACCCGGGCAGGCGCACGATGTGCAGGGCTTCGCTCCACTGTTCCGCATGATCGAGGACCGGGTCGAGGCATTCCTGGCCGATCGCGGCTACGATGCCGATGCCATCCGCGAGGAGATCGCCGCTACCGGCGCCGACGCGGTGATCCCCGCAAAGAGCAACCGCCGCAATCCCGGCCCACACGACCGGAAGAAATACCGCTGGCGCAACCTGATCGAGCGGCTGTTCAACAAGCTGAAGAACTGGCGCAGGATCGCCACCCGGTACGACAAGACAAAAGAATCCTACCTCGGCTTCGTCGCCCTCGCCTCAATCAAACTATGGATACCCTTTGTCCACGAAGCCTAGCTCATACCCAGTAAAGTAGCTAGGAGAATTTTCCGATCAGTATTCATCATATCCTGCTGCGGCGAAGTAGTTGGCGCATTCTGTAGGGTTGAAGGTTTCGATGCTGTCGCCGATTACCTTCCAGAGATGCTCAACGGTCCGCGCGGCAGCTTTGCGGAGCAGAGCCTTCAGCTTGGAGAAAGCGTTCTCGATCGGGTTGAAGTCGGGAGAGTATGGCGGGGAGGAAGAGTAGCCTCGCGCCAACCGCGTCGATGGCTTGGCGGACCGCGACGCCCTTGTGCGCGGGCAGGTTGTCGAGGATCACGATGTCGTCGGGCCTCAGCGTCGGCACGAGGACTTGCTCGGTGTAGGCGAGGAACCATTCGCCGGTCATCGGGCCGTCCAGTTGAGGCCATCGCAGCTGTTCACCTGGCGGCGCGAACTGCGGTATGCGGCCGCAGCCGCGACCCCGAGGGCGCTGACTCCCCCTGAGCCACTGTTCGTGCCGGCGGTGATCGGTCAAGCTCCCGAGCCAGCGGCGGCGTCGCCGGCCAGGGCGAGCAAGATTCGGCGGCGTGGGAAGGCGGCTGCCGCGGTCGAGCTGGAGATCGACGGTGTCGCGGTGAAGATCGCGCGCGGCGCCGACGCCACACTGATTGGGGCGGCGATTGACGCGCTGAAGACGCGGACGTGATCGGCCCCGGCGCGGACGCGCGTGTGCTGGTCGCGACCAGGCCCGTGGATTTCCGCAAGGGCGCGGACTCGCTCGCGATGCTGATCAAGAGCGAGTATGGCGCGGAGCCGTTTTCGGGCGTGGTCTATGTGTTCCGCGCGAAGCGAGCCGACCGGATCAAGCTGGTGTGGTGGGACGGCACCGGGCTGTGGCGGCTGGAACAAGGCGCTTTCCGCTGGCCCACCATCCGGGACGGGGTGATGCGCCTCACCGCGGCGCAACTCGGGGCTCTTTCTGGAAGGCCTGGACTGGCGGCGGGTGCATGGAGGGCGTCGGCCGATCGCACCGCAACTCGCTGGTTGACGAGGTGCCTCGGGGTTGATTGTGCTTTGCACGCCTTCGGCTCCAGCAACCTCATGCTGGCCGAGGCAGACCTTCCCGACGATATCGAAGCGCTGCGTGCGCTCGTCCTCGAGCAGGATCGGAAGCTGGAGAACGCCGATGCCGAGATGGCCCGGCTGAAGGCGATGCTCGACGCCTTCATGCGCCACCGGTTCGGCGCCCGCTCGGAGAAGCTCAATCCCGACCAGCTGCAGTTGGGGCTCGAAGACGTCGAGACGGCGGTCGCCAGCGCCGAGACTGCCAACGACGCGAAGTCGGGCACTGCGGCGACCGACCGGCCGCGCAAGCGCAACCGCGGCGCCCTGCCGGCTCATCTCGAGCGGATCGAGCAGGTCGTCGATGTCGATAGCAAGGAGTGCCCCTGCTGTGGCGGTGCGCTGCACCAGATCGGCGAGGACGTGGCCGAGCGGCTCGACGTCGTGCCGACCACCTTCCGGGTGCTGGTCACCCGCCGGCCGCGCTACGGCTGCCGCTCGTGCGAGGGTGCGGTCGTCCAAACCCCGGCGCCGCCGCGGATCGTCGAGGGCGGCCTGCCCACCGAAGCGCTGATCGCCCAGGTGCTGGTCGCCAAGTATGCCGACCACCTGCCGCTTTATCGCCAAGCCCCGATCTACGCCCGCCAGGGCATCCAGCTCGATCGCTCGACCCTTGCCGACTGGGTCGGTCGCGCGGCCTGGTGGCTGCGCCCCTTGCGCGATCACATCCTCGCCAAGCTCAGGCGATCGAAGCGCCTGTTCGCTGAGGAGACGACCGCCCCTGTGCTCGATCCCGGACGCGGACGAACGAAGACCGGTCAGCTGTGGGCTTACGCCCGAGACGATCGACCTTGGGGCGGCAGCGATCCGCCGCTGGTGGCTTACGTCTATGCCTCCGATCGGAAGGCCGAGCGGCCAGAGACCCATCCTGGCGAGTTCGCCGGCGTCCTCCAGGTCGACGGCTATGGCGGCTATGCCGCGCTCGCCCGCCGGCGGCAGCAGGTCGTGCTCGCGTTCTGCTGGGCACACGTCCGCCGCAAGTTCTACGAGTTGGCCGCGACCTCGCCAGTCGCGACCGAAGTGCTGCGGCAGATCGCCTTGCTTTACGCCGTCGAGGACGAGGTGCGTGGGCTCCCGCCGGAACGGCGCCGTGCCGCCCGTGCCGAGCGCAGCCGCGTGATCGTCGACGAGCTGCGCCTCGACCTCGACGCCCGGCTACGGCAGGTCAGCAGCAAGAGCAGGCTCGCCGAGGCAATCCGCTATGCGCTCACCCGCTGGGACGGGCTCTCACGGTTCCTCGACGACGGTCGCATCGATCTGGACTCCAACACCGTCGAGCGGAGCATCAGGCCCTTGGCCCTGAATCGCAAAAACGCGCTGTTCGCCGGCTCCGACGAAGGCGGCGACAACTGGGCGGTGATCGCCACGCTTATCGACGTCTGCAAGCTGAACGGCGTCAACCCGCACACCTGGCTGACCGCCACGCTGTCGAAGCTCGCCGCGGGACATCCCGCCAAGCAGCTCGCTGAGCTCATGCCGTGGAATGACGTGGGCTGACGCCACCGCTTGCACATTGCGCAGCCATTTCGTTGTTTGAGTATTCCAGAAAAGGGAACTTAAGCCGGGCGTCGATCCAGTCAGGGCGGCTGCCTCCGCGAGCGGCCCGCGTCAGGTCGCTCAGACCGGTGTGGTTCTTATCGATGCTCATGCAGACGGTAAGACACTGATAGCGGTTTAAATTCTGGCTAAGGATTGCGGATGGCTGTATTTTCCATGCGGGGGTGTCCCGCCGGTCCTCTTGCTGCTTTATAGTTCGACCGATCAGTTCAACGCTGGGAGGCATTCACTCTTGGACAGCTTCGGTTTGCCCGTCCGGGACCGATGAGAAAGCGGCAGGAGCCGGACGGGAAACGGTAAGAGGTCTCCCGTCGCCACTTCGATGTGGTTGGTCATGAAGTCGCGATACTCTGCCAGCACCACATCCATGCCGTGCGTTTCAACTCGCTTGGAGTAGTGCAGGGCGTTCGTTCCGGAACGAGCGTGACCCATCACGTCGGCCCGCATCAGATCGGGGGCATTGGCCTGCGCGTAGAAGCTGGAACCCAATGAGCGGATGGAATGCATGTCGGCGGCTTTGCCGGACGTCGGGTTCGTGGGAATGGCCATGTGCTGCGCGATCCAGTTCACCATATGACGCCACGCGACGTTGCGGAACTGATGTCCGCCTACCCGTGCCTCGTTGAGGTAGAGTTCGGGGAACAGCTCGCGATGGCCCTCACTGCGGATGGCCTGAACATAATCGAGGAAGCCAAGGCGCAGGATCTCACCATGGAGCGGGATCATGCGTCCGCGGTTCTCATTCTTCTCGCCGCCATCGATCCCGTCCTCCGCGCGGACGTCGTTGTCCTTGATCTCGAGGCTGGCGACGATGTCATCGACGTGGACTTCGTCGGCGCGCATGCCGCCGATCTCGTTCACCGTGGCGTGCGTGTAATAGAGCAGCAGCGGCAGCCAATACGCGGCGTCATGATAGACGTCGTTGCCTGCGTTCGCGTCGAGACGGTGCAGTTGCCCGCCGCCGCCATTCCAGAGCGGCGCTGAGAACAGGCACTGCATGTGCCTGACGGTCCAGACCGGGCGCGCCGTCTTGGGTGAGACCTTCTTGTGCTTGCCGAACTTCACCTTGGAGAAATCCAGCGCCTTCGTATTCGGAACCTTCGGCTCCCACTCATCCTCGGCGAGGATGTCGTGAGCCGTCGACATATACGACAGATCCCGCTTTACCGTGTTGAGCGAACGCGCGTTGTTCGTGATCTTGAAGGTGCGCGCCACATCTTCGAACGGGCGATCGAAGTCCTTCGCCGGGCGATAATCGCGCGGCATCTGCAGCAAGGCATTTTTGTATTTGGCTACATCGGTGTGCTCGTAGTCGCCGAGAGGCTTGTCGCCGGTGATCCATGCGAAGGTCTTCAATACACGCTCATATTGGTCGAGACCCCGCGTCCAATGCCCGGCCCGTCTGGCAAGGCTGATGATCTTGGGGATAGCCTCACTGAAGCGGGACGAGTGGTAGCGTTTGAAGACACAGCTTGCCTCTTCCGCTGCCACTTGACGGGGGCTCGGCACAGGAAGGGCGAGGGCGACGGAAGCCGTCGTTGAGGCCCCGGCTGCGGCAAATGTCAGCGGCTCACCGTTCTGACGGCGTTTCTGGAGAAGAACAGCCTCCTGATCGAATGCAGCTTGAACGTCGTCATCGAGGAAGTGCGCGGCAAGCCGATGTGCCTCAGCCTGCGCCTGCAGATGGATGTGCTTCATCCGGCCGACAACCGCGTTCGTCGGCTCGATGCCGAGGCCCTCGGCGATCAGCGCCATGGTCTCATCGGCGATCGTATCCTTGCCACAGTAGCGGTCGAGGTCGCAGGCGACCCATTCGATCGCATCCTGATCATGACCGATTTCGGCCAGCTTCTGGCGATGCGCGTCGGTGAGTTCGCGGATGGTCCCGGGACGTTGGGCGAGATCATAGGCGCTGGCCATCGTCCGGTGCTCGCGGACGAGGGCGAGGGGATCGCGCGACGGATCGTGGAATTCTTCAACCAGCTTGGCGAGGCAGCTGCGCAGCTCGGTTTCGAACAGACCCTTGAGCATTTCTGGCTCAAGCGTCCGGTCCAGATCGAAATAGGCACCCACTGCTTTTTTCACCCTGTCGAAATGAGCGGCCAAGGCTGCTGCTCTGCTGCGTGCGTCCTGCGCGGTGCAGGTTGCAAGCGGCACGATAACGGTGAGGTCGTTGCCATTTTGCCAACAGGCCCGGCGGCGAAAATAATAGCGGCCGTCGCGGCGGGTGGTGAAGGGGATCCT
>NZ_JACIYP010000152.1 GCF_014359905.1 Hoeflea sp.
ATTTTTGCTTGCGATTACGACCAGCACACAATCGTTAGAAAAGTTCTGCATTTCGCGCCAAATAATCGGGCCAATGACAAGGCCCATTGTCGGGATATCCAATTTAAGGGTTTCACGCTTAATACCGTTGTCGTGAATGAACTCACAGGATCCAGTGACCGCTACGACAAGCTGCCGAAGGCACCCGTCGTTGTTCCTCGCGACTATATTCCACAACCGGCGGGCAGACGACTACCGGCCGCCATTCAGAACTCCCCGTTGCGCAGCCGGTCAATAAGATCATCGCGACTGCGAGGACGGCGTGCAGCCTCTTCAGGCATCTGACGTTGCGCATGCGTGACAGCTTCCAGGGTTTCCAGCCGTTCCGCCGCGCGGCCAGCGCGCTCGCCCGCACGGCGCAGGTTGAAGAGGAACAGCATGACGGTGAGAGCGACGAGTACTGCTCCGATTAACCCCCTGCAGGCGCGCCGGTTCGCCGAAGCCTGCGGAACACGGGCCAAGACGGATGCTGTCGACGCGCGCATCTGGCCGACAAGGGGATCACCCTGCGCTCGGGGACCGTGGTCGATGCGACCATCATCGACGCGCCGTCTTCGACGAAGAAGGGCAACGACTGCTATTTCGGCATGAAGGCACACTTCGGCGTGGATGCCGAAAGCGGCGTGACCCGCAGCCTCGACACGTCGACGGCAAAGGTCCACGACAGCCAGGTCTGGGACATTCTGCTGCACCGCGATGAGACGTCGGTCTGGGCCGGGTTGCCATTGAAGCGCCATTGGTCCGAGCGACAATGGCGACGGCTATGTCAGCGCCGAGCGCGAGGCCGCGTTCACGGGACCGGGCAAGGTCTGGGGTGTCATGCGCAAGGCCCCGAAGGGCAGCGGCCCGCATCCGACCGACGCGCGGGTCAACCGCATCATCGCGATGGTCAGGGCGAAGGTCGAGCATCCCTTCCGGGTGATCAAGCGCCGGTTCGGCTACATGAAGACCCGCTATCGCGGCCTCGCCAAGAACCGCGCCCAGCTCTTCACCCTGTTCGCACTCGGCAACCTGTTTCTGGTGCGACGGGGGCTGATGGCATGAGCGGGACTCTGCCCGAAATCCGCCAGACCGCCTTTCCCGCAAGCCTGAAACCACGAAATCCGCTCCCAGAACGCCGTCGCTAGCCCGAAAAGGCGATCAAGCCGCCCATCTCGGCGCGGCCGAACCCGCTGATCAGACGTTCCGCATGTGCTGAAAATGGTGAAGAAAATGCGACACCCTGCGTCCTTCAAGATTTTTGAATTGACTTTTTCCGTATTTGAAGCGATCGTTTCAGCATCATGAATTTTTCCGATGCATCATCAACCCGCGCCGTTCGTCTTTTCGAAGCCTTCGCTTCGGTGAAGGCCCCTCAATCCCTGAGCGAGATTTCTGGCCTTCTCGGTGCGCCGCTCAGCACCTGCCACGGGGTGGTACGGGCGTTGCAGGACGGGGGATACCTTTACTCGAACAACGCCTCACGGCGGCACTACCCGACGCGCAGGCTGTTGCGGATTGCCGAAACGATTGCCGCAAACGACCCGGTGGTGACATATTTCGATCCGCACATGGCTGACCTGCGCGACCTTACCGCAGAGACCGTCATCCTTGGCATGTTGCAGAAGCATTCCGTCGTTTATCTGAGCGTGGTCGAAAGCCGGAATTCGATCCGCTACAGTGCGCGACCAGGCGACATCAAGCCGCTGCATTCCAGCGCCTTGGGCAAGCTGATGCTTGGCGAGGCCCCGGTTCAGCAACGCGGGCGACTTATCGACGCCATATCTCTTGATGCGATCACCGAGAATACGCTTACCGATGTGAAGAAGTTGAGCAATGACCTGCAACAGGCCCGCGAGAAGGGGCTTTACACTACCTGCGGCGAAAACGTCCTGGATGTGATGGCCATCGCCACGCCAGTCCGCTTCGCGGGCGAAACCTATGGTGTTGCGGTCGCCGGACCCATCACGCGCATGCACGACAAGCGCGAACAGGTCGAAAAGGCGCTGTTGGCCATCTGCGGGCGGATCAGTGGAGAACTCGAATGATCTTTCCTGTCGAAACAACTCGGCACGACGGTGTATTGCGCGTCTGCATAAACCGTCCCGAGAAACGCAACGCGCTGAGCATGGAGACGCTGGATGCCGTCGCCGTCGCCTTCGATGACGCCACCGGGGATGACGAACTGCGGCTTGCGGTGCTGACCGGCAGGGGCGACAAGAGTTTCGCCGCCGGGGGCGACCTCAAGGAACTGGCCTTGGTCAAGGGAGAGGATGCCGCCGTTGTCATGGCCATGCGGGCGAAGAAGGCACTCACCGCTGTCCGGAACTTTCCGTTGCCCGTTGTCGCCGCGCTGAACGGCGACGCGCTCGGGGGCGGGGCGGAACTGGCGATGGCTTGTGACATGCGTGTGGCAGCGTCCCATGCCCGTATCGGTTTCATCCAGGGCAAATTGGGGATCACGTCCGCATGGGGGGGTGGGGTCGACTTGATGCGCCTGATCGGCCCGGCAAGGGCGTTGCAGATGATGACCCGGATGGAGGTGTTGCCCCCCGCCGAGGCGAGCGCGATCGGACTCTACAACGCGACAGCCGGGGACGGCACGGCGCTGGAGGATGCGTTGGAGGCATTCATCGCACCCATGCGGAGCCAGTCGCCGCATGTCATGCGGTCCTTCAAGGCCATGGCGCTGCACCTGCGTCAGAAGGACAGGGAGGAGATGGACAGGCTCGAAACCCAAAATTTCGGGATCGCCTGGGCGCATCCAGACCATGACCGCGCCGTTGAGCGGCTGCTGAACAAGACGAGGGCGACATGAGCACCACGGCATCGAAGGGAGCAGAAAAGTCCCACCAGGATCATCTTTCCCGCACACCTTCGGGCATTGAGGTGCCGATCACCGTAACGCCCGAGATGGCGGGGAACATCGCCCTGGGCGCGCCGGGCCAGTTCCCTTTCACCCGCAGTATCTTTGAGAACGGCTATCGTGGCAGGCTGTGGACGATCCGCCAGTATTCCGGTTTCGGCACGGCGGAATCCACCAACGAACGCTATCGTTTCCTGCTGGACCGGGGGCAGACCGGGCTATCGGTCGCGCTCGACCTGCCGACGCAGTGCGGCTATGACCCCGACGACGAGATGGCCATGTCCGAGATCGGCAAGGTTGGGGTGTCCCTCTCGACGCTGGCCGAGGCCGAGATCCTTTTTGACCAGATCGACCTGTCGAAGATCTCCACCTCGTTCACGATCAACGGCACCGCTGCCATCATCTACGCCATGTATCTCGCGGTGGCCGACAAGAAAGGCGTGCCGCGCGCGCAACTGACCGGGACGATCCAGAACGACATCCTGAAGGAATACGTCGCCCGTGGCACCTGGATTTTCCCGGTGCGGCCCTCGATGCGGTTGATTGCCGACTCGGTGCTTTTCGCCAATGAACAGACACCGCGTTTCAACCCCATCTCCATTGCGGGTGCCCATGTTCGGGATGCCGGATCGACGGCGGCGGAAGAGATGGCCTATACGCTGGCCAATGGCTTGGCCTACGTCGAGGAATTCAAGCGGCGCGGCGGCAATATCGACCATTTCGCCAAGCGGCTGAGCTTTTTCTTCTATGTCCACATGGATCTTTTCGAGGAGGTCGCAAAGTTCCGCGCCGGGCGGCGGATGTGGGCAAAAATGCTGTCCGAACGCTATGGCGTGACCGACGAGAAGGCGCTTCAGTTCCGCTTCGGCGTGGTCTGTGGCGGGTCGTCCCTGACGGCGGCGCAACCGATGAACAACGTCGTGCGTGTGGGCATCGAGACAATGGCGGCTGTCATGGGCGGCGCGCAGTCGATCTTCACCTGCGCCTTCGACGAGGCCTACCAGATCCCCACGGAAACCAGCGCAGAAATCGCGTTGCGCACACAGCAGATCGTTGCGCAGGAAAGCGGCGTGGCGCGCACGGTCGATCCGCTGGGGGGCAGCTATTATGTCGAATGGTTGACCGACCGGATGGAAGAAATGATCGGCAAGATCATGGACGAACTGGACGCATACGGCGGGGTCGTGAAAGCGATCGAGGACGGTTACTTGCAGGCTAAGGTCGCGGAGCGCGCAAAGGAGCGCAAGCATGCGACCGACAGCGGCGCACGCCCGGTGGTTGGCGTCAACGTCGGCACGCGCGACAAGAACGAGAGCGACCGGGGCGAGATGTTCAGCCAAGACCCCGAAACGGTGAAGCAGGTGCTGGAAAAGCACAAGCGCACATTGGCGCGTCGCGACCAGGCCGCCGTGGACAAGGCGCTCGCCGCCCTCGGCGCGGCTGCCGCAACCGATACCGAGAACGTCATGCCCCACCTGGTCGATTGCTGCCACGCCTATGCCACGGTGGGCGAGATGGTGGCGACCCTGAAAAAGGAATGGGGCGAATTCCAGGAACCAATAAGGTTTTGACAACATGACACTCGAAAAAAAACGCATCCTGATCGCCAAGCCCGGCCTTGATGGCCACGACGTCGGCGCGAAGGTCATCGCACTGGCCTTGCGCGACGCGGGCGCCGAGGTGATCTACACAGGTTTGCGCCGCAGTCCCGACCAGATCGTGCGCATCGCGGTGGATGAGGACGTGGACATGCTGGGCCTGTCGATCCTTTCGGGCAGCCACAAGGAACTCGCGGCCTCCGTCATCGGGCGCCTGCGCGACGAAGGCGCGGGCGACATCAAGGTTTTCGTCGGCGGCACCATCCCGGACGAGGATTTCGACGCGCTCCGCGCAGCGGGGGTGTCGGGCATCTTCACCAGCGAAATGACGATCGACTCCGTCATCGCCGAAATCGACAGCCAGCTTTCCTGATGCCGGGCCCGCTGACAGGCAAGACGATCATCGAGATCGGGCACATGCTGGCCGGCCCCTATTGCGGGATGTTGCTGTCAGACCTCGGCGCGCGGGTCATCAAGGTGGAATCTCCCGAAGGTGACATCGGGCGCACCATCGGCCCGCACAGTGTCGGCGGACACAATACCTATTTCGCCTCGCTCAACCGGGGCAAGGAAAGCGTGACGCTCGACCTTGCGTCCGAAGAGGGCAGAGCGGGCCTTGCCCGGCTCGTCGGCATGGCGGACGGGCTTTTCACCAACCTGCGTCCCGCAGCGATCAAGAAACTGGGGCTGACCTATGACAGCCTGAAACAGATCAAGCCGACACTCGCCTGCCTTGCGTTGACGGGCTACGGGCTGGACGGGCCATACGCCGATTCCCCGGCCTACGACTATGTCATCCAGGCGATGACGGGCGTGATGCTGCTGACCGGCGATCCCGACGGCCCGCCGGTGAAGCCGGGCTTTTCCGCAGTGGACAATTCTGCGGGCATCATGGGCGCGCTGGGGCTGGTCGCCAAGATGCTGGAGGGCAGGGGCGGTCAGGTCGATGTCTCGATGTACGACACGATGATGTCCCAGTTGAATTACCTCGGCAGCAACTACCTCAATTCCGGCGAACAGACCGAGCGCATCAAGGACGGCGCGCACCCCTTTATCGTCCCGGCGCAGCTTTTCCAGACAAAGGATGGCTATGTCGTCCTCTTCATCACCCATGACAAGTTTTGGCGCCTGTTCGCAGACTCCCTAGGCGAGCCGGATTGGCTTGCCGATCCACGCCTCGCGACGATGTCTGGCCGGTCCGAGAACCGCGATCTCGTCGTGTCGCGGATATCGGAGCGGATGATGGAGAAGACCGCCGAGGAATGGGTGGAGCAGCTTGCCCCGCTGGGTCTTGTCGTGGCGTCGATCTGTTCGCTGGCGGATGCGCTGGAAAGCTCGCTGAGCGTCTCGCGCGACATGGTGATCGAGATCCCCGTCGACCATGATAGGCTGCGCCTGATCGGGAGTGCCATCAAGGTTGACGGGGAACATCCAGATTTCCGCCCCCCCCCTGCATTGGGCGAACATAACGCCCGGCTGTTGCCATAGGACGTGCAGATGAGCAGGCAAACACCACTCAACCGCCGCCAGATCTCACGCGAGCTGACCCGAATCGCAAATGCGCCGGTGTGCGAGGTGCTTGACACCATCGGCGACAGCCAGGCACCTGCTGCCTTTCGGATCGGCGTGACCGGCCCGCCGGGTGGCGGCAAGTCCACGCTGATCAACGCGCTGGTCAAGGAACGCCTGGGCGAGGCGTCTGACTCGACGCTTGCCGTGCTGGCCATCGACCCGTCCAGCCCCGTGACCGGCGGCGCGATCCTGGGTGACCGCATCCGCATGGACGCAATCGCCGATCTGCCCGGCCTCTACCTGCGTTCCCTGTCGAGCCGCGGCGCGCGAAACGGATTGTGCGACAACGTGGTGGACCTGATGACACTGCTGGAAACCCACGGCTTTGACGAGATCGTTCTCGAGACCGTCGGAGTGGGGCAGTCGGAGGTCGCAGCGCACGAGGTCGTCGATACGCTGGTGGTAATCGTGCCGCCTGATGCTGGCGACAGTGTGCAAACCATGAAATCGGGCATACTGGAGATGGCCGATATCGTGGTCGTCACCAAGGCCGATCAGCCTGGTGCACAGCGCATGACATCCGATCTCGTTGCCGTTTTGGGCAAGCGGGATGGTCGCGATGTACCGGTTCTGCAAACCGATGCCGCAGGAGCCGGTATCGCGGCGCTGAGCGCGGCCATCGACACGCATCGCGCCTGGGTCACACAGAATCACCCCGAGGCTCTGACACGGGAAAGCAGGCGGCGCTACCACCTTCAGGCGCTGATCGAGCGGCAGGTTCAGGACACGCTGAAGTCAAAGGAGGGTATACTGAGCGGAACACTCAACACATCCTACGACCGACTGCTCGCTGCACTGCGGGCGTATTGAAACCGGATGGGAGGAGACCATCATGACCAAGATTTTCAAGGGACTGGCACTAGCAACGGCACTGATCGCGGGCGGCGCGGCACATGCGCAGGACAGGCTGACCATGGGCGCGACACACAGCGCCTCGTCTTTCTACGCCTACCAGGTGGGGATCACGAACTTTCTCAACACCGCCGTCGGAAACGTCAACATCAACGTCCGTGAACTCGGCGGTGCGGAAGTTTCCACAGAGGCGCTGCTGCGCGGCGAGGTCGATATGGGAATCTCGGTGACCTCATCGGATTTCGCGGCGATGAACGGCGTGGCGCCTTTTACCGGCAAGGCAGACAACCTGCGCACGCTCTACTACTTCGCGCCGCTGCCGCTGAACTTTGTCGTGGCCGCTGATGCCGGTGTCGATGATGTCGATGGCCTTGCAGGCAAGGCCTTCAACCCCGGCGGGCGCGGCACGTCGACCGAACGCCAAGTCGAACAGATCATGGAGACCATCGGCGTCACTCCCGACTGGCTTCGTGCCGAAGGCGGCGATGCGCTGGATGGGTTTCAGAACGGCCGGATCGTGGGTTTCGTGAAGGGTGGTAATCACCCTGACGGCTATATCCAGCAGGCGGCCTCGGCGCGGGATATTGTCTTCCTGTCGCTCGACGAGGAACAGCGCAACAAGGTGATCGGGGCCTATCCGTTCTTCAGCGTGGCCAAGAGCAAACCCAGCGACTTCTACGGCCAGACCGAGGGCGAGGTCGCCACGCTGCAGACGGCCATCGGGATCAACACCACCTCGAACCTCGACGAGGAAACCGCCTACCAGATCGCCAAGGCCGTGTTCTCGGACGCCGGCAAGCAGGCGGCTTCCGAAGTCTATGCCCCTGCCAAAAGCATCGATGCGGCGCAGTTGACCATCGACGCTGCAGTGGCACCGCTGCACAAGGGCGTCATCCGCTATCTAGAGGAATCGGGTTATACCGTGCCGGATGACCTCAAGGCGCAGGACTGACCCTTGTCCGGCACAGCACCTGAAGTAATGGCAGCGTCCGGGGAGAGCATCCCCCGGACGTTTTCAGCCCGCGTATTGCTCACCGTCGCGATTGCCTGGGTGCTGTTCCATCTTGTCGCCGCCGGGTTCGGGATCGTGGGTAGCCATGTGCTGCGCAGCGTGCACCTTGGCGGCGCGATCATCCTGACGCTTTGCTTCCAGCCACTGCCGCGCCCGTGGCGGTGGGTGGATGCGCTGATCATCGCTGCGGTCACGGCCGCGACTGCATATCTGGTGGTGCGCAGCGACGCGATCCTGCTGTCAAACTGGTTCACCCACCTCTGGCCCGAGCGTATCCTTGGTGCCCTGATGTTTGCCGGTCTCCTCGAAGGTGTGCGCCGCGCGCTTGGCTGGGGTTTCATCGCGCTCATTGCCATCTTCGTGGGATATGCCATTCTCGGCCCCTGGATACCGGGAACCTTCGGACATCGCGGCCTGTCCATCGACCGGCTGATCTTCAGCTTCTACCTTGGCAGTCAGGGCGTGGCGGGAATGCTGATCGGCATCTCGGCCAGCGTCGTGGCACTGTTCCTGATCTTCGGCGAGGTTCTGAACGCGAGCGGGGCCGGTAACACCTTTATCAACATCGCCCTGCGCATGGGCGGATCGTTCCGCGGGGGGGCGGGCATGGTCGCGGTCATCGGAAGCGCCTTCATGGGCATGATCAACGGCAGCGCCGTGGCGAATGTCGCCTCTACCGGGGTGCTGACGATCCCGCTCATGCGCCGCCTCGGCTTCTCGCGCAACCTCGCCGGTGCGATCGAGGCCGTGGCCTCCACCGGTGGGCAATTCATGCCCCCGCTCATGGGACCGGGCGCGTTCTTGATGGCCGAGCTTCTGGGTATTTCCTACCTCGACGTGGCCGTTGCCGCCCTGATCCCTTCGACGCTATTCTATATCGGACTGCTGCTGGCGGTCTGGCTGTTCGCCGGCAAGAACGGCTTGCAGCCGATCCCTGCCGACATGATTCCCAGCCGCGCCATCGCCTATGCGCCGCTTGCAATGCTGGCGCTGCTGCTGCCCGTAGGCACCCTTGTCGGCCTCGTGGTCGCGCGGTTTACCGTTCAATATGCCGTCCTGATTGCCATTTTCATCGCGGCGGCGCTCTTCGTGGTGCAGGCCGTCCTGCACCGGGATGCGCATCGAGCCGTTCCGAAAGAGCCCGGGCCGACCTGGCAACTGGCACGCGCGCTGGACTTTTCGGCGCGCAATGTGGCCTATGTCGGCATGATCATCGCCGCGGCACAGATCATCGTGGCGGTCATCAACCTGACCGGCCTCGGTGTCACGCTGTCGCAGATCATCGTCAACATGGGGCAGACCAACCTGATCCTGTCGCTCGTCCTGACCATGGCTGTCGCCATCCTGCTGGGGATGGGGATGCCGACACCGGCCGCCTACGCCGTGGCCGCGGCGGTGCTTGGGCCGCCCTTGGCGCGGCTCGGCCTGGAGGTGTTGCCGGCGCACCTGTTCATCTACTACTTCGCCTGCCTCGCTGCGATCTCCCCGCCGGTCGCAGCGGCCGTCTTCGCCGCCTGCGCCATCAGTCGTGGATCGGTCATCCCCACAGCGGGCCACGCGATTCTGCTGTCGCTCAGCCTTTTCCTCGTGCCTTACCTCTTCGTGATGAACCCGGTGCTGCTGTTGCAGGGCAGCCTGTCCGCCATCATTCTCGCTGTGGTCACAAGTATGCTGGGGGTGGCGACGCTGACGTTGGCAACCATCGGCTATCTGATGGCACCGATCCCCGTGATCGCACGGATCGTGTTTGGGATTGCCGCCTTGGCGCTGATCAGTCCGGGCTGGGTGAGTGACCTGGTCGGATTGGCGGTGGCAGGTATGGTTCTGGCCCTTCTGTCAAGGCGGGGATTGCGCTAACCCGTATAATTGGTGAAGGTGTGGTGAGATTATATTAACCTATTGTAAATAGGTATTTTTTAGTTGTTAAAGCATCCCGCCTCACACTACACGACTCCGGTGGTTTTCGGCCGTTTCAGCGTTACTCTATGCCACGTCCGGATGGCGTCGACAGAGTCGGTTCTGAGGCGGTTTCGGATGTGGTCGAAGCCGGTTCGAAAGAAGGAATTGGCGTAGTGGCCGTGGCTTTTGCGGGGAGGCGTTTGTTTGCCGAGATG
>NZ_JACIYP010000153.1 GCF_014359905.1 Hoeflea sp.
GACAGAGGCTGCAATCGGGGTCACGATTTTGAACCGAATGCGCGCCTGCGGACGCCCGAAATCCGTTCGTTGCCAAGCATCGGCGGGAGCAACCAAATAGGCGGACCCATCAAAGAACGAGATCCGCTCATTGGCTGATCCGCGCACCAACGCCACCGCACAAAGGATACGAAACTCTCGACGAGGTTGCGTGCCGACACCTGCCTGTTCCGGCGACGGTCGCACAGCGCTACCAGATCGTCAAAGTCAAATGATCGCGGTCCAGCTGGCGAACGGTGTATTCGAGAGAGTGTCACGACCGTTCTGGATCGTCGTCCAGGACGGGCTGCTGCAGCCACGGGCCTTGCTGGTCGATCCATCGCGGGCTTGTAATTTCTGTAAATTGATTAATATGTGAGCAATGTCGAATGCTCTGCGCATCGCACGCGGCCGTTTCGGGAGAGTGGCGCTGCTGGATATGGATCGGCCCCTGGTGCGGCACGCGCACCCGCATTGCCATGTCCTGTTGAAGGTCGAGGGGGCCGATACGCAGTTTTCGGTGCGCGACCGACTGGTGCCGCTCGCAGATGAAAGCGCGGTTCTCATCAATGCCTGGGAGCCGCATGCCTATGCGCATGACCAGACGCGTCCGAAAACGGTGATCCTCGCCCTCTATATCGAACAGCAGTGGCTCGGGCATTTCCGGCCGAACTGGGCGGCGAGCCACGCCCCGGATTTCTTCACCTCCAACGTCGGCTCCATTACCCCCGACATCCGCTGGCGGGCGCGCATGCTTGCGGAGGCCATGGTGCAGGAACCCAACAGCGCCGAAGTACACGAGGTGCTTCTCGGCGAACTGATGATCGCCGTCATCGAACGCTTCGCAGACTGGCGCTCGGTGCCGCATTCGATCCGTGCCCTCGCCTCGCGCCACCGGGTTGATTTCCGCATCCGCAAGGCCGTCGAGCGCATGAAGGCGGCACCGGGGGAGATTGCCGATCTCGATCTTCTCGCGACCGACGTGGGCCTGTCGCGGGCGCATTTCTTCCGGCTGTTCGAGACCTCGATGGGGGTGACACCGCGGGTCTTCCTCAATGTGCAGCGGCTGGAACAGGCGGTTGCGGCCGTCGCCGACGGAACGCAGAGCTTCGCGGCGATCGGCGATCACCTCGGCTTTTCCGTGCCGGCGCATTTTTCGCGCTTCTTCCACGATCATGCCGGCTCCTCGCCGAGCATCTTCCGCAGTGTAAGCCGCCTCTCGGCTGAGGATTATGAGACTCCTCGGTAAGGTCTGATACACGGCGGTATCGCCCGATCGCGCCGCCTTCTTCACTCTTCCCCCTACGGCACCCCTTCACCAAAGGGTGCGGGAGGAGCGAATGACGAGATTGGAAACGGCGGGAGGCCTGATTGGCCGAACCGTCGAACGGGTCGAGGACGCCGGACTTCTGACCGGCCGCGGCCGCTATATCGACGACCTGCCGGTCCGGCGCGACACTGCGCATCTGGCGATCCTGCGCTCGCCGCACGGCCATGCCGAGATCCGTGCGATCGATACGACTGCCGCCCGTGCGCTGCCCGGCGTCTTCGCCGTGCTGACCGGGGACGACGTTGCGCGGCTTACCCGCAGCATGACCGTCGGGGTCAAGGCCAATGTGGAATGCTGGCCGATCGCCCGGGACCGGGTGCGCTATGTCGGCGAACCCGTCGCCCTTGTCATTGCCGAGAACCGGTATGTCGCCGAGGATGCGCTTGACCTGATCGAGGTCGAGTACGAGCGGCTTATCGCCATCGTCGATCCGGAGAAGGCGCTCGCCGCAGATGCACCAGTCCTGCATCCCTCGCTCGGCACCAACCTCATCAACGAGCGCAGCTTTCGCTATGGCGACCCGGAAGCAGCGCTCGCGACTGCCCACCACCGCATTTCCATCCGCATCGCTTATCCCCGCAATTCCTGCACACCGATCGAGACCTACGGCGTCATCGCGGACTACGATCCCGGTGAGGACGCCTACGATGTCACCGCGAATTTTCAGGGACCGTTCTCGATCCATGCCGTGATTTCCCGCGCGCTGAACGTGCCCGGCAACCGCATGCGGCTGCGCACGCCGCCCGATTCCGGCGGCTCCTTCGGCATCAAGCAGGGCGTGTTTCCCTATGTCATCCTCGCTGCCGTCGCCGCCCGCGTCGCCGGACGGCCGGTCAAATGGATCGAGGACCGGCTCGAACACCTGACAGCCTCCGTCTCGGCAACCAACCGCGTCACGACGCTGGAGGCGGCCGTTGCCGCCGACGGCCGCATCACAGCACTCTCCTGGGATCAACTGGAGGATTGCGGCGCCCATCTGCGCGCGCCGGAACCGGCGACGCTCTACCGCATGCACGGCAACATGACCGGCGCCTATGCGATCGAGAACGTCGCCATCCGCAACCGCGTCGTGCTCACCAACAAGACACCGACCGGGCTGAACCGCGGCTTCGGCGGGCCACAGGTCTACTTCGCGCTCGAGCGGCTCGTCCACAAGATCGCCGACGAGCTTGGCCTCGACAGGCTTGCGGTGATCCGCCGCAATCTCGTGCCGTCCGGCGCCTTTCCCTATCGCACGGCGACCGGCGGGCTCCTGGATTCGGGCAATTATCAAACCGCAATCGATCGCGCTTGTGCCGAAGGCGGCCTTGAGGCTCTGAAGCTGCGAAGGGACAGTGCGCGTGCCGAAGGGTGCCTCTACGGCATAGGCTATGCGGCGGTGGTCGAGCCAAGCGTCTCCAACATGGGCTACATCACGACCGTCCTGACACCGGAAGAGCGGGCGAAGGCAGGGCCGAAGAACGGCGCCCAGTCCGTCGCGACGGTGGCCATCGATCCGCTCGGCTCCGTCACCGTCAAGGTCGCCTCGGTGCCGCAGGGGCAGGGCCACCGCACTGTTCTGGCGCAGGTGGTCGCCGAGCGGCTCGGACTCCCTCTGGAGGCCGTGCGCGTCAACACCGAACTCGACACCGCGCGCGACGCCTGGTCGATCGCGTCCGGCAATTATGCAAGCCGGTTTGCCGCTGCCGTCGCCGGCGCCGCAGCCCTTGCCGCCGACCGTATCAGGGACCGTCTTGCAGCGATCGCCGCCAGCCAGCTCAATGTCACGGCGGATCGGATAGACTTCAAGGCCGGAAAGCTCTTCGATCGCGACAACCCGGACAATGCCATTTCCTTCGGGCGCGTGGCTGCGGCAAGCCATTGGGCGCCCGGCACCCTGCCGGATGGAACGGATCAGACGATCCGCGAGACTGTCTTCTGGACGCCGGAGCAGCTCGAGGCGCCGACGGCCGCGGACGGGATCAACTCGTCGCTCTGCCATGGCTTCATCTTCGACATCTGCGGCGTGGAGATCGACCGGGCGACCGGCCAGGTGCGGATCGACCGCTACGTGACGATGCACGACTGCGGCCGCATCCTGCACCCCGGCATGGTCGACGGCCAGGTCCGTGGCGGCTTCGCCCAGGCCGTCGGCGCAGCACTCTACGAAGAATATGCCTATGGCAATGACGGCAGCTTCCTGACCGGCACGCTCGCCGACTACCTGATCCCGACCGTGATGGAGACGCCGGAGCCGCTGATCCTCCATCATGAAACGCCATCGCCGTTCACGCCGCTTGGCGCCAAGGGCGTCGGTGAGGGCAATTGCATGTCGACGCCGGTCTGCATTGCCAACGCCGTCGCCGATGCGCTCGGGGTCGAGGACATAAGGCTGCCGCTGTCGCCGAGCCGGGTCAGCGAATGGCTCTATGCCGAGGAGCGACCGTCGTCGAAGCCGCAGGACGTGGCCCCGGTCGCCACCGGCGCCTCCGGCGAACGGTTGCTGACGGGCGCGGGCTCGGCCGATGTCGTCGCCACCCGCGAGTCCGTCTGGACGATGCTGCTCGACCCGAACACGCTGAAGGCCATTATTCCTGGCGCACACGAGGTCCGAAAGGTCTCCGACACGCATTTCCGCGCCGAGGTCACGCTCGGCATCGGTCCGGTCAAGGGCCGATACCGCGCCGACATCCGCCTGTCGGACATGGTCGCGCCGGAAGCGGTTACGCTCTCCGGCGGCACGGAGGGCGCGCTCGGTTCCGGCCGCGGCACGGGCCGCGTGACGCTGACCGAAACGGCGACAGGCACCCGCATCGACTATCGCTACGAGGCGGCGATCGGCGGCAAGGTCGCTTCGGTGGGCGGCCGCCTCCTCGACGGCGCGGCGCGCGTGGTGATCGGACAATTCTTCCAGGCGCTCGCCCGTCATGCCGGCGGCGGCGCGCCTCCCAGCGCCGCCGCCGGCCTCATCCAGCGGCTTTCGAGCCTCTTCAGGAGGCGCAGATGAAGCCCGCATCCTTCGATTTCATCTGTCCGGACACGCTGGACGAAGCGCTCTCGGCCCTCGCCGAAGCAGGCGGCGACGGGCGCATCATCGCCGGCGGGCAGTCGCTGGTGCCCATGCTCAACATGCGTCTGGCCCGCCCCGGCGTGCTCATCGACATCATGCGGCTTGAAGCGCTGCGCCGGATCGAGACGTCCGGCAACGGGATCACCGTCGGCGCGGCCGTGCGCCAGGCGGAACTGGAAGCCTGGCCGAACCTGTTGCGCGACCTGCCTCTGCTGACCGCCGCCTTCCCCTGGATCGGCCATGTGCAGACGCGGGCGCGGGGCACGGTCTGCGGCTCTGTCGCCCATGCAGACCCGAGCGCCGAGCTGCCGCTGTCCCTGGTGACGCTCGGCGGCGCCGTCAGCCTGCGCAGCCGCAAGCAGAAGCGCAAGGTCACGGCGGACGACTTCTTCATCGGCATGATGGCGACCGATCTCGCCGAGGGCGAGATGATCGAAGCCGTGCATTTCCCGAAGGCCTCACCCGGCAGTGGCTATGCCTTCCGCGAGGTCGGCCGCCGGCATGGCGATTTCGCCATCGTCGCCTGCGCTGCCGTGGCCGACGACAAGGGATTGCGGCTCGGCATTGCCGGGGTCGATGACCGGCCGCGTGTCTTCCCGTTGCCGGCGCTCGACGACGACCAGTTCGACGATGCCCTCAACGACATCGCCTGGTCGCTGAACGCCCGGGAAGACATTCACGCAAGCGCCCGCTACCGGCGCGAACTGGTCCGCAATCTTGGCCGCGAGACCCTCAAGGAGGCAAGCCGATGCCGCGCATGAACGCTGCCCAGAGGCATGGGATCGATTTCACGCTGAACGGCCGGAAGGTCCGCGCAGAGGCCGAAAACCGGATGCTGCTCTCGGATCTGCTGCGCCACGAGATCGGGCTGACCGGCACCCATGTCGGCTGCGAGCACGGCGTCTGCGGGGCATGCACCGTGCAGATCGACGGCAAGCCGGCGCGCGCCTGCCTGACGCTCGCCCAGCAGGTGCGCGGCAGCGACGTGCGAACCGTGGAAGCGCTGGCTCCCGCCCCGGCGGAACTCTCCCCGCTTCAGGCGGCCTTTCGCCGCCATCACGGCCTGCAGTGCGGCTTCTGCACGCCCGGCATCCTGATGTCGCTCGACGCCCTTTTGCGCGAGCGGCCGGACGCTGGCCTGGAAGACATTCGCGAGCACCTCTCCGGCCATCTTTGCCGGTGCACGGGCTACGCGACCATCGTCGAGGCGGCACTCGCCGCCGCGGAGGAACAACGGAAGGAGGAGACACCCTATGCTTGATCTTGGAACGAGCTTCCTCGCGAGCGTCGAACGCGACCCGGATGCGCTCGCGATCGTCGACGGGGAGATGCGCCTGAGCTATCGCCAATGGTACGACAAGGTTTCGGCGCTTGCCGCTGCGCTCAGCGAGACCGGACTGAAGCGCGGCGACCATGTGCTGACCGCCATGCAGAACCGCTGGGAGAACGCCTCGCTGCACTGGGCCTGTCAGTTTCTCGGCCTGATCGTCACGCCGCTCAACTGGCGGGCAAAGGCCGACGAAATCGACTTCGGCATCGAGGATGCCGGCGCGAAGGCCGTGTTCTACGACGCTTCGACGGAAGAGGCCGTGCGCCTGTCGCGCCTCGCACAGCACTTGCCGCAATTCTCTGCCGAAGCGCTCGCCGGCATCATGGACGGCAGAGCCGCCGATGCGGTGCCTGTCGCGGACGCCGCGGACTGGTCGCTGATGCTCTATACATCCGGCACGACCTCGAAGCCGAAGGGCGTGCCGCGCCGCCACCGGGCCGAACGCGCCGGCGCGGTCGCCCATGTGGCGCAGAACCTCTACCGGCATGGCGAGCGCACGCTCGGCGTCATGCCGCTCTATCACACGATGGGCGTGCGCTCCCTGATCGCATCCTCGCTGATCGGCGGCACCTTCGTCTGTCTGCCTCGCTTCGACGCGGCAAAGGCGCTTGACCTGATCGAACAGGAAAAGATCACCAATCTCTATCTGGTGCCGACGCTTTACCATGACCTCGTGCATCACGAGGCTTTTTCGGCCGCACGTGTCGCCTCCGTCAGCAAGCTCGGCTATGCCGGCGCATCGATGACGGACGGACTGCTGAAGCGGCTGGAGCAGACCTTCCGGCCGGAGCTCTTCGTCAACCACTATGGCTCGTCGGAAATCTACACCTTCACGATCGAGCAGAGGGCGGCCGCGAAACCCGGCTCCGCCGGCCGCGCCGGGATCAACCAGACGATTCGGGTCGTGAAGCTGGGCAGCCGTAACCCGGACGAGCGGGCGGCTGTCGGCGAGGAAGGCGAGATCATCGCGCTGATGAAGAGCGACGAGGCCTTCGAGGGCTACTGGAACCGGCCCGACGCGGATGCCAAGGCGCTTCACGGCGGCTGGTACTTCACCGGCGACACCGGCTTCGTCGATCAGGACGGCGATCTCTTCGTCACCGGCCGCGCCGACGACATGATCATCACCGGTGGCGAGAACGTGTCGCCGGTCGAGGTGGAAAGCTGCCTGTCGCTGCACGACGGCGTCGCCGAGGTTGCCGTCGTCGGCCTGCCCGACGAGCGCTGGGGCAAGATCGTTGTCGCCTTCATCAAACGGCGCGGCGAGGTCACCGTCGAGGATCTCGACCGCCACTGCCGCGATTCCGGTCTCGCCAATTTCCGCCGCCCGCGCCGCTTCGTCTTCGTCGATGAGATCCCGAAATCCCCCGTCGGCAAGCTGCTGCGCCGCCTTCTGGTGGCCGGCGAGTACGCCGAGGAACGCATTCCCGAAAATCAGTGAGCGGCACCCCGCCGCCAGACCAACGAAAGGACATTCCATGGCCGAACACGCCACATTCCAGGACCCGCGCCTGGCAGAACTCGACGGCTTCACCGTCACGATAGATATGGCCCGACAGCGCGCCGACATCACGCTCGACTATCCGCCCTATAACGTGGTCTCCATGATGGCCCGCGACCAGTTGCGCCTCGTCTTCGAGGCGCTCGACGAGGACGAGCGCGTGCGCATCATCGTCGTTGCGGGCAAGGGCGCGCACTTCTCGTCCGGCGGCAACATCAAGGGCTTCCTCGAAGCGAGCCCGGAGCATGTCTCGCACCTCGCCTGGAACATCGCGGCACCGGCCCGTTGCTCCAAGCCAGTCATCGCCGCCAATCGCGGCTATTGCTTCGGCGTCGGCTTCGAGCTGTCGCTTGCGTGCGATTTCCGCATCGCGACCGACACCACGCGCTACGCGCTGCCCGAGCAGAAGCTCGGCCAGATCCCAGGCTCCGGCGGCTCGGCCCGCTTGCAGAAGATGGTCGGCGTCACCCGCACCAAGAACATCGTGATGCGCTCGAAGCGGATCACCGGTCAGGAAGCCTACGACTGGGGCATCGCGTCGGAGATCGTCGCGGATGCCGATCTGGAAAAGGCCGTCGACGCGCTTGTCGAGGAACTGATCGGATTCTCTCCGCTGGCCCAGCGCACGGCGAAGAAGCTGCTGAACGACACGGACGACGCGCTGCTGTCGACGGCCATCGAGCTCGAGGGCCATTGCTACAGCCGGCTTCGGACATCGGAGGATTTCCGCGAAGGCGTGCTCGCCTTCCACGAAAAGCGCGCGCCGTCCTTCGTCGGGCGCTGAACCAACGGCCGGGCGGGAGCCCGGCTTCATTTCCACGAGGAGGGAGCGGCCTCGGATCCGCTTCGGGAGGATTGAGAATGGATACGACCCAGCAGAAGACACAGGAAAGACGCCTTGTCGAACGGGGACCCGGCTTTGCGTCGGGTCTCAGAGACCTGCCGAAACATCTCGGCATCAAGACCATGAGCGCCGGGCTCGTCGCCGCCATCTTCGGCTGCTCCGGTCCGGCCCTGATCGTCATCGGGGCCGCCGAGGCGGGCCATCTCAGCAACGGGCAGACCGTCGCCTGGCTGTTTGCGATCTACGTGCTCGGCGGGCTCATCAGCTTGGCTCTCGCGCTCTACTACAAGCAGCCGATCAACGGCGCCTATTCGATCCCGGGCGCGGCCCTTGTTGCCGGCTCGCTTGCGACCATTCCGTTCAACGAGGCCGTCGGCGGCTTCATCATGGCGGGCCTGCTGGTCCTGCTGCTCGGCACGAGCGGGCTCATCGGCAAGGTGATGCGCTGGCTGCCGATGCCGATCGTCATGGCGATGATCGCCGGTGCGCTGATCCGGTTCGCCATCGGCACGGTGACGGCGCTCAATTCGGCGCCGCTGATTGCCGGCGCGGCAATCCTTGCCTTCTTTGTCTCGATGCGGCTCACCAAATCCATTCCGCCGGTTCTGGCGGCCCTTGTCGCAGGCCTGATCGTTGCGCTTGCGACGGGGGCGGTCGGCGGCGGTGCGGCCAACATTGCCTTCGCCGCGCCTGAATTCACGATGCCGGTGTTCTCCGTCGATGCCTTCTTAGCGATCGCCATCCCCCTCGCCCTTCTGGTGATCGGCGCCGAGAACGCGCAGGCGACCGGCGTTCTCATGGCCGAGGACTACAGGCCTCCGGTCAACGCGATGACGATCATTTCCGGCATCGGCGGTGTCGCAGCCGGTTTCCTCGGCGGCCACAATGCCAATATCGCCGGCCCGATGACGGCGATCTGCTCGTCCGAGCAGGCGGGCGAGAACAAGGAGGGGCGTTATGCCGCGACCGTCGTCAACGGGGTGCTCTTCGCCGCCTTCGGCCTCCTCGCCGGCGCCGCGGTTCCGATCGTGCTCAGCCTGCCGTCCGCCCTCATCGGCACCGTCGCCGGCCTCGCCATGATCGGCGTGCTGCTGTCGGCCTTCCAGAACGCTTTCGGCAAGTCGCTCGGCAACCAGACCGGCGCCTTCGTGGCGCTCGCCGTCGCCATGTCGAACGTCTCGCTCTTGGGCATCAGCGCCCCCTTCTGGGCCCTGGTGGCGGGCGTCATCGTCTCCGCCCTGGTCGAGGCCGGTAGAATCGGGGAGAAACAGGCCGCTTGATTGCGGGTGACTTTTGATCGACATCTACTACCAAGTCGCCCCCATTGCCGTTCTGCATAGCCGGCATGGGGGCGAAAAACGGCTTGCGTCCAGACGCACGGGTCCGCTCGGGGCGGGCCGCTCCGTCAAATCTCCGTGTGCTCCGCCAGTTCCAGGGCATCCTCGATGTCTACCCCAAGATACCTGACGGTATTCTCGATCTTGGTGTGGCCCAACAGGATTGGGCAATCACTTCCGCTGGAAAACGATGGCGACGATAGAGAGGATCACGTGCAGATCCCACATTTTCATCGTTTCTCGGTTAACGTTACAGTGCCGACGAGCAAGTCGAAATCTTGGCCGCTTGAAAGCCCGCACGGAAGCGTCCTATTGATGCCACGTTTTACAACTGGCGCAAGAAGTATGCAGGCCTGATGCCGTCGGAGATGAAGCGGCTGCGACAGCTGGAAGATGAGAACAACAGGCTGAAGAAGATCGTTGCGGACCTTTCGCTTGATAAAGCCATGTTGCAGGACGTGCTGTCAAAAAAGCTCTGAAGCCTGCCC
>NZ_JACIYP010000154.1 GCF_014359905.1 Hoeflea sp.
AAGATCCTGGCCCACCTCAGGGCTTGGCTTGCCTGGATTCTCGCCGCCATTCGGAATGCCGCATACCCCCAAGGCCGCCAGTATCAGGCTGTCACAGCAGCCTGAACGGATTGTTCAGACCGAACGACTTCATTTCGAACGGTGGTGTTCTCGTCGCAGGCGGTCTCGTCTGGTGGCTGGGCAGCAATTGGCCCGATCTCGTGGTCGGTATCGCGGTCGCCGGCGTCGCCGCTTGGGGCGGCATCCAAGTCCTGCGGGACGCCCATGGCGAGCACCACAAGGCGGTCCATCATGATAACGCCAAGATCTGAAAGAAAACACGATGCCTCACGACCACGGCCACGCCGATATCGACCCCAAGTCCGGTGACCGACGGGTTTCCATTGCGAGCTGGGCCAACGCGCTTCTGACCGTCGCCCAGATCGTCGGTGGCATCCTGTCCGGCAGCCTCGCCCTGATCGCGGACGCGCTGCACAACTTCTCCGACATGGCCTCGCTGGTCATCGCCTTCGCCGCGCGCAAGATCGCACGTCGGCCAGCGGACGAGCGCATGACCTTCGGTTACGGTCGGATCGAGATCGTCGCGGCCCTGATCAACTACACTACGCTAATACTTATCGGATTCTATCTGATTTACGAAGGCGGCATGCGGATGATCGACCCGCCCCAGGTCACTGGCTGGACTGTGGTCATCCTCGGCGGTGTCGCACTGTTGGTGGACCCGCTGACGGCGCTGCTCACCTATTCGCTGCAGAAGGGCAGCGTGAACATCCGTGCCCTTTTCCTGCACAACCTGTCGGACGCGCTGGCTTCGGTCGCCGTGATCGTCGGCGGTGCGCTCATAATCCTTTACGACATGCGCTGGGTCGATGCGGCGATCACCATCGGCATCGCGCTTTATATCCTCTACTTGGCTTTCACCGAGATCGGCGGGCCGATCCGGACCCTGATGCTCGGCAGCCCGCCTGACATCGACAACGACGCGGTTCTCGCCGCGGTACGCGGCATCGACGGGGTGGCTGACATTCACGGCGCCCATTTGTGGCAGATGGAAGAGCATGCTGCTGCGCTCGACACACATGTGGTGGTCGGGGAGGATGGGTCAGGTTCATCAAACAATATGGTCCCATCTCCAGAAACGACAATATGTACGACGAGCAGATCCGGCGCTCTGCTCGTCGGTACGAGGTTGAGCCCCTGGATTTTGTCCATCCACTCGAGGCTGAGCTCTTCACGTCGGTCTCAAGAGGCGTGGCTAAGGCACGCACCGTAATCCTCACTGGCACTGCGGGCGATGGAAAGAGCCGACTCTGCGGACGGCTTTGGACCGAACTGGGCGGGGACGCTGGCGAATGGACCGCGAACGAGATCTACCAGGAGATAATGGCGGAAGTCGGCGGCCGCACCCGCACCGTAGGGATAATCCGTGACCTGACAGCGTTGCCGACGACTGGGACCTATGGCCGTTGGGGTGGCAAATCTGCGCTTCTTGAGGCAGTGAACAGCAGCTTTTTCGAACCTGACCCGGACAATATATTCGTCATCGCGGCCAATGATGGGCAGTTGCTGGATACGTGGCGACGCGCAACTGACGTGCCCCTCTCGAGCGAAGGTCACGCCCTGCTGGAGGCTCGTCTGGTTGACGCGAGACCAGCAAGCCAAGGTGAGGTGGCCTTCTTCAACCTCAGCACAGTCTCATGTGCAACCATTCTGGATCTGACCCTTGACACGGTCATTGAGCACCGTGGTTGGCAGGCAGCTTATGATGAGGCTGAACCAGATGGATTTTTCTCACCAGCGTGTCCCATTCGCCGGAATTTCGAGATTCTTTCCTCGCCACAGTTCAGGGGACGATTGCGGCAACTGTTTGAGTTGATGGACCTAAATGAGCTGCATACGCCGATCCGGCGCGTGCTGCTCCTAATCTCAAACATGCTATTGGGACACCCTCTCTGCAAAGATAGGGTAATGTCGCCAACCGACATTAGGAAATTGTTGCAGTAAGGAAAGGCTCATGCCGGCGATATTTTTCAGAACCTTTTTGGGGCAAACTTGTCTCATGCCCGCCGTGAAAGCCTGGAGATCTTCGAGTTCCTCAATCGTTTTGGCATAGGAGACGAGACGACTAATCGGATCGATAATGTTCTTGTCTTCGGACCTTCTGACGAAATGCTGAGGCCTTATTACGTCAATCTCGTCGAGAGTGCCTTTTCCGCCCAGGCACTAGACGAGCTGTCGGCGATGCGAAATGAATACCTCGAGCGCCCGGACGCGATCCAAGACGGCGAGCATCCTTTCCTTGCCAGCCTGCAGGCGCAACGTCGAGCAATCTTCTTCCAGATTCCCGACGATCAGTCCGAAGAGTTGCGGCTCTGGGACCTAACCGTTTTCCGCCACGCGGGCGAGTTCTTGCGGGAGGTTGTCACACCTCGGCGAGAAGCGTTGCGCGAACAGCGTTGTCCCTCGCAACATTCGCCTCGAATTTCGCCTGCCAAAACTCTGAGCGCGTCGACGGCATGGTCGTGTAGCGGCATTTCGGATGGCGATGCCAGAAGCAGCCATGTACGAACACTGCCGCCGTCCAACGCGGAAGGACGAGATCCGGGCTCCCGGGAAGTCCACGGCCGCCCAGGACATAACGCAGACCCAAGGCGTGCAAGCGCTTCCGAAAGATAATTTCCGGTTTGGTGGAACTGCGGGGTACGGCCCGCATGATCCGGGATCGGGTCGCTGCATCGACAGTGTCTGTCACAAGTCAGCACGTTGCCTCGCGCTCCTCGATAACCGGCAAGGGCGCGCAGGCTGCATCACTCCGGATCGCCGCCATGAAATAGCGCTCTCGGGTTTGGGGCCAGCCAAGTCGGTCCGCCCGGACGATGTCCTCGGTCACCGTGTAGCCTTCGGATTCAAGCAGCTCTCGCGCCATCCCCACGACGTCGCCATGGGAGACCGTCACCGTACGGACGTTCTCGATGAGCACGGCCTTGGCGCGGAGCGCGACGGCGGCGGCCACCGTGCAGATGAAGAGGTCGTTGCGGGGATCCCGGCGCCGGGTGTGATTGTTCAGGTTCGAGTGCCCTTGGCAGGGTGGACCGGCGATCAACAGGTCGACCTCGGGCGCGATGGCGAGCGCTGGATCCACGATCTCGGGGGCGTAGGCGAACCGGTAACGGTCTTGCCTGCGACGAACCTGGTAGTCCACGAGCGACGACACGCCGGCGCAGACCTTTCGGCCGACGTCGTTGCTGCGGGCGTGTGCCTCCAGGGCGCCGGCATCGGCGTCGACGATCCGCTCGAACCAGGCGCGCCTGTCGAAGGCCCGTGCCACCAGCGTCACGCCGAGCGCGAAGCCACCCGCGCCGCAGAACATTTCGACCACTCACAACGACGACGCCGTGCAGGTGTGGTGCAAATCAATCGAAGTCGAATGCCTCGCGAAGTGCACGATATAGTGCGCGCGCCGCGTTTCGGTCGAATTGCATGATCTGGCTTGCATGGCCTTCGACTATTCGGCCTTCGGAGCCAAATGTCCGGATGTCGAAAAAGGTTTCACCCTCTGATTGAACAATCGTGTAGGTGCAACGCGATACCGTTCGACTTACTTGATATTCCTTGAAATCATCCTTCTCGACTGCGTTTACGACTGCCATCCAGCCCTCCTCGGTGCCTCGCTCATTTTGACCTGCCCCCCAAAAACCGGGCCATTCAAAATGAGAGTTTGTTCTTGTAACGTTCGTCAGAACAAGGAGAACAGACGATGCGCAAATCACGTTTCACCGAAGAACAGATTGTGGGGATCCTGCAGGAGTATGCGGCCGGGGCGAAAGTCTCGGAGCTGTGCCGCAAGCACGGGATGTCGGATGCCACGCTGTATAAGTGGAAGGCCAAGTATGGCGGCATGACGGTTTCCGAGCTGCGCCGCCTGAAGGATCTTGAGGCCGAGAACGCCGAACTGAAGCGTCTGCTGGCCGATGCCATGCTCGACAACGCGGGTCTCAAGGGGCTGCTGGCAAAAAACTTCTGACGCCTGCACACCGCCGCACCGCGGTCCAGAAGCTGATGGATGATCATCAGTTCACGGAACGGCGGGCGGGCGTGCAGGCTGGTTGGGATTTCGCGGTCGAGCTTGACCTATCAAGCCCGGCCAGACCGCCACGCGCGGCTAAGAGAGCGCCTGATCACCTTGTCAGGCAAGCACAGGAGGTATGGGTATCGCATGTTGCACGCCAAGCTCGTCCGTGAGGGCTTCAAGGTGAACGTGAAGGTGGTCGAGCGGATCTACCGCGAAGAACGGCTGTGGTTGCGGCGCACCAAACGCAAGAAGATCCCGCGTGAAGGCCGTGAGGGGGCTTGGTGCCCGATTGCGCCCAACCAGCGCTGGTCGCTCGATTTCACCAGCGACGCGCTGGCCAATGGCCGCAAGTTCCGCACGGCCAATCTGAAAGACGACTGCACGCGCGAATGCCCAGCCATCGAGGTGGATTTCTCGTTGCCGGGCGAGCGGGTGGTCGAGATCCTGGAACGCGTGGCCCGCGAACGGGGATACCCCGATATCCTGGTCGTCGATAACGGCCCGGAACTGCGCGGGCGGGCGCTTGACGGATGGGCCGATGATCACGGCGTCCAGCTCTATTTCATCGACCCCGGCAAGCCGACCCAGAACGCCTATATCGAAAGCTTCAACGGGCGATACCGCGAGGAATGCCTGAACCAGCACTGGTTCACCAGCATCTTTGAGGCCCGTGAAATCATCGAAGACTGGAGGATCGATTACAACAGGGAGCGCCCACACAGCAGCTTGAAATATCAAACCCCGGAGGAGTTCGCAGCCGCGAGGCCCTTCGACAAAACGCAATGGGCGCAGCCGCTTGAGCGAGTTGATGGCTCCGCGCCTGCGCCTATTGCTCACGCCGCCGAATGATGGCACACAAATGGAGAACAGGCTCGACTTACGAGTGGCCCTGAAAACGCGGGCAGGTCAACACCAACATCATTTCGGAGGTGCGCAAGGGCGACCGCTGCGACCCGTCCGTGGCGGCCTGGTGGTCGGGCGTCGTCGAGGACGACCTGTGGCTGAGCGCGCTGGTGCTGGGCGAGATCCGCAAGGGCGTGGAACTGGCGCGCCGGCGCGATCCCCGGAAGGCCGACGTGCTCGAGGCGTGGCTCGGCGACGTGATTGCGGGTTTCGGCGACCGGGTGCTGCCCGTCGACACGGCCGTGGCGGAGGAATGGGGCCGGATGAACGCGGTCCGCCCGCTGCCAGTGATAGACGCGCTGCTGGCGGCGACGGCCAAGGCCAACGGCCTGACGCTGGTGACGCGCAACGGGGCGGATGTGGCCGGGCTGGATGTGGACGTGCTGAACCCGTTCGAGGCAGCGTAGCGCGCTCATCCCGCCCGCCCGACCACGAACTCCATCGACCGCTTCCGCGGCACCTGCCTCCCGTTCAGCCGCCAGACGATCACCGCGATCCCGTACTGCCAGCGCCGGTTCGCGGTGGCACGGCTGATGCCCAGCTCCCAGCAGATCGGCTTCCACGGCTTCCGGTTCGCCCGGAGCCAGAGCGGGCGCGCCTCGGCAGGATCGAGCCAGCGCAGCCAGAGCAGAGCATCCTCGGCCTGCGTGATGTCGCGCGGCCCGGGCTTGGGTCGGCGCGTCCGAGGCTCCTGGCCGACCTGGTCGGCGAAGCTGTGGAAGTACTCGGGCCAGGCGTTGAAGTAGCCCTGCGGCTTCACCTCGGGCAGCGAGCGGAACACGTCGGCCGCACTCTCGAGACGGTCCTCGACCATGGTGGGCGTCCAGTCAGCCATTGGCGGCCTCCCGGTCGTTCGCCCGAGGTCCATACAGCTTCTCCCCCAACTGACGCACTAGAGCGGGTTGCGGCCATTCGGATTCAGGATTCCCATGGGGAGTGATTTGTGATTCACTCTTCCCATGGCAGATGTTGGGGGGCATTGATGGGCAGGACGCTTCCTGTTGAGCTTCGGCGACGTGTTGTGGACTTTGTCGAGGAAGGCCACACGCATCGTTCCGCAGCAGCCCGGTTCCGTGTGTCGATCAAGTTCGTGAACGACATGGTGCTTCTGAAGCGCCGGACCGGCGCGCTGGAAGCCAAGCCCCAGGGCAACGGCGGTGGGCATGGCAAGCTGGCGGGGGTGGCGGGTTGGATCGAAGGCCGGATCAGGGAGAAGCGCGACCTGACGCTGGATGAACTGGTGGTCGAACTGCGCGAGACGCAGAGTGTCGAGGCCCACCGCGTCTCGATCTGGCGGCACCTGCGCGGTCTTGGCCTGACACACAAAAAAAAGACCTGCGCGCCGTCGAGCAGAAGCGGCCTGAAATTGCGCTGGCGCGTGATGTCTGGATCAGCCGTCGTCAACCCTTCATGCGCAACATGCTGACGCGCATCGGTTTCATCGACGAAACCTCCCTCAAGACCAACATGGCCAAGACCAACATGGCCAAGACCACGGGATGGTCGCCCTGCGGCGAGCGTCTGATAGATCACACCCCCTTCGGCCACTGGAGCACCCAAACCTTCATCGCCGCTTTGCGCCATGACAGGCTGGACGCGCCCTGGGTCATCGGTGGGGCAATAAACCGCGAACTCTTCGACCTCTACATCGAAACCCAACTGGCCCCGACCCTGCACAAGGGCGACGTGGTGATCCTGGATAACCTCGCCACCACCGAAGCCCGAAGGCGGCGGCCATGCTGAAAGACATTGGAGCGTGGTTCCTGTTCCTGCCGCCATACTCGGGTCGATCCTCAACCGAAGGCGCGCCGCAGCCTGGTGGACACGCACGAGCCTCACGGGTGATCCACCTCCCGATCGCGTCCTAGCCACGTTCGCCTTGCTTCACATGGGCCGCGCCGTTGGCACTCTCCGCCTCTGCTGTCGGCTCGTCGCCGGCATTGGCGCGCTGCATCCCGGCCTGAAGTTCCGCCGCGAGGTCTTCCATGTGTTCATAGACCTCGGCACCGGCACGACGGAATTCCGTGTAGGCCACCGTCCCGGTCTTGAACGCCGCACGCGCAATGGTCCGCGCCGCCCGTCCAACCGCTGCGGCAACCCCAGGCACCAACAGCACGGCACCCACCGCGAGTGACGCACCGAAGAGGAATTTTCGATCCATCTGCTTCTTCTCGTGCTGACTGACCTGCCGTGCCACCGTATCGAATGGTCCGCGCAAGGGTGAGTCGTGGAAATGGCCCTGATGATCAACCATTTCGGCAGACGAGGCCAGCGCAGACATGCGGGCGTGGGCTGAAGCTCTGCGAACGTTTCATGAAGGCTTTCTGCATCTGACATGGAGCATCCTTCCCCAGGTGAGACCCCGCCATGAATACAGGGGAAGCATTGGAGTCCCGGCACCATCGCTGTGCACCGTTCCGCCATGCCGGCGCCTCGGGGCAGGTGACGGTCGCGGCCTGTTTCGAGACTCCGGTTGAGGCCCATAAAAGCCCCGAGAGCTTGCCGGCCGGGCAGCGGATGCGCTCCGCGCCGGCCCGCCCGGTTCCGAAGCGAAAGCGGGCCGCAGGATGAGGCAGATCACGTTCGACACGACCGGCTCCGTCAGCCGCCTGTCAGCCGCCTATGTGATGGTGCGCCTGGATGCCGCGGCGCCGAGCAAGATGTCAGCGCCGCCCGTCCCGGTGTGTCCGGCATCAGGGCGACAAGGGCACGCTCTGTGGCCGCGCCCTGTTTCCTGTTTGCCGCGGCCGTCTGCCGGCCCGTTCCACCGGGCGACCGGCCCAGGTTGATGTTGGTCAAGGCTGGATCGGCCCGAAACGTGCAATGCTGCCACAGGGATCGTTGACGGGGGATGGCATGTCCGGGATGCAGGGAACGACAGACTACGCTCAGGATGAGGTGATCGGCTTCTTGCAGTCGGGCGCGGCATTTCCGGCCCCCGGCCCTGTCTCTCATGTCGAGACCCATTGTGCACATGTGTTTCTTGGCGGGGATGTTGCGCTGAAGATCAAGCGTGCCGTCCGCTACGACTATCTTGACCAGTCTTCGCCGGACCTGCGCCGCGCGCTTCTGGATCGTGAACTGGCCTTGAACAAGCCCACCGCTCCGATGATCTATCGTGACGTGGTTCCCGTCACGCGGGCCGCCGATGGCGGTCTCGAGATCGATGGCGCCGGGCCGCCCGTCGAATGGGTCTTGCGGATGCACCGATTTGCGGCCGATTGCGAAATGACCCAGGTCGCCGCCAGCGGCAGGTTGACCGACGCGGTGGCCGAGGCACTGGGGCAAGCCGTCCAGCAGTTTCACGCCACCTGTCCCGAGCGGCAGGACCGGGGCGACGAACTTGTCCGTGACATCCTTGACGAACTCGGGCGCGTACTGCCATCGCTTGAGTCCGCCGTCGGCGGCGGATTGGTCCATGCCTTCCTTGGCCGGGCGCGGCAACGGCTTGACGCCTTGGGCCCCATCTTGCGCGAACGCTCGGCGCTTGGTCATGTCAAGCGGGTGCACGGCGATCTGCATTTGCGAAACCTGTTGTTGATCGACGGGCGGCCCGTCCTGTTCGATGCGCTGGAATTCGACGAGCGTCTTGCCACCTGCGATGTGCTCTACGATCTTGCATTCCTTCTGATGGACCTTTGCCATCGCGGACTTGGGCGGCAGGCCAATGTCGCGATGACCGCTTATCTTCTTGCCGCGGAGGGCGCCGAGGATACCGGCCTGTCGGCGCTGCCCTTGTTCATGTCCATCCGCGCCGCCATCCGGGTGATGGTGCTGTTGCAGACGGATCAGGCGACAGGCCAGACCGGCGCATCCTCACGCGAAGCATGGCTGTATCTGACGCAGGCCGTCGGGCATCTTGACGATGCCAGGCCGGTGCTTGTCGCGGTGGGCGGCATGTCCGGTACCGGCAAGACGGTGCTGGCGCGCGATCTGGCGCCGGAGGTCGGGCTGTGCCCGGGAGCGGTGCATCTGCGCACGGACACCGAGCGCAAGGCGCAGGCAAGGCGGGTAGACTACGCTCCCGACGCGCGCCGCGCGATCTATGACAGGATGTTCGCCCGGGCGGCAAACCTGCTTGCGGCGGGTCGAAGCGTCATTCTGGACGGCACGTTTCTGGACGACAGGCAGCGCAGTGCCGCCAAGGCGATCGCCGCAAGTTCCGGCATCGGCTTTTGCGGCCTGTGGCTGACTGCGCCACTGCCCGTCCTGATTGATCGGGTCGTGTCGCGCCGGGGCGATGCCTCGGATGCCGATGCCGCCGTGGTCAGGGCGCAGTCCGCATCGGCAGACGCGCCGGTGCAGTGTCGGCACTGGAAGACAATCGACGCCGGAGGCACGACGGACATGACAAGGGCCGCGGCAACCGCCGCCCTTGAAAGCGTCTTGGGCGCCTCTGGGGAGGGGACAACTGGGCCAGGAGTCGGGACCCATAAATCTGCCTGAGCGACGGCTCGCCGCGTGATTCAAGTTCCCAAGGTGGGGAGGCATGATGAGCGATCTTTTCTGGCGATCGGAAGCACGGTAGAGCGGGATCATCTTCATTCAGCGCAACAGGTTGACGCGGAAGCACGCGCCAAGCGACCACGGCCCGTCCGAGTCGCTCTACAAGGCCCTGAAACAGTTGAAGGGTTACACCGGCCGCCTTCGCAGCGGCACTCGAACCAGTGGCGTGCCACTGCTCAGTGCGCGACCTTCGCCGCCAGATGGACGCGATCCCCGAGGGCCCGCTGCGCGAGCGGGTTCCGGACACCCT
>NZ_JACIYP010000155.1 GCF_014359905.1 Hoeflea sp.
AAACACGCAGGGCACGGTTCAAACATGGGTCAATTCTCGATGGAAATATCCTGTGCTACGGGGTCAGTTCTCGGTGGAAATCAACACCATGTCGGCATCGTAGAAGATGAAGTCCGCTTCGATCGCGGCTGTGGGAAGATCCGGCCAGGCCTCGCGCACTTCCAGCCCGATCACGCCGAGCTGGCGGGCAAGGCCCTGAACGGAGGGGTGAGGCCGGTGCAGGATCCAGGCTGTTGCGCCGCCAAGGTTTCCAGTCCTGATGCGCGTCATGACACCACCTTCAGCTGGGGCCCCGTCTGCGCAGGCTGCGAACGCTGAGTCAGGTAAGGATCGGCTCGCATCGCGGGAAGCCGCTTGATCTCATTGAACCGCCCGTTCTCGAGCCGCGCAATGATGGCAGGCTGCCGCGCGTGCAGATGCACAGGATCGAGCCGCGTTGAGCGGCCGCTGCGGAGCGCCATATGCAACAGCTCCGCCAACGGTAGCTCTTCCGCCCCCGGACGGCCTTGAAGCAGCAAAGCCAGTTCATGCACGGACTGGCGCGCCATCTCATGGAACGATCCGTCGATGCCGCCGTCGGGCTGGAACCATGGTCCGGCCGAAACCAGCCCTTCGGCCGCCTCGCCGGCCGCCTCGATCTCGCATTCGGTGAAGTTACACGAGAGCACGGTCAAGCTATCGGCGAATTCAGCCTCCTGCTTCAACTGGGCAAGCCGCGTCAGAAACGCATAGGAGCTGTCGCCAACGAGCGAGTTCAGGATGAAATCGGGCTTCAACGCCCGGATGTCGCTGATGATGTGATCGAGTTCCGTGTCACCAATTGGAAGGTACCGGTCGCCCAGCACCTGTCCGCCGGCTGCCGCAACCCTCTCACGGGCGATCTGCGCCATCTCCCAACCCCAGATGTAATTGGAACCGACGAGATAGGCGCGAGTACCAAGGGTCGGCAGCGCCCAGTCGAGAAGCGGCAGCAGATGCTGGTTGGGACAAGAGTGCATGTAGGCTACCCGCTCAGACGCCTCGAAGCCCTCGTAGGGCACCGGATACCACAGAATTCCGTCAAACCGCTCGAGCTCCGGAATGACCTCCTTGCGGCTGGCAGAAGTGATACAGCCGAAGATATGGCGTGCCTGGGAACCACGCAGGATTTCACGGCACAGCGGCGCATATCGGTCGAGCCGTCCGTCCGGGTCGCGCTCGGTGACGCGGAAGGAAACGTCAATGTTCGGGTCGGCATTCACTTCCTCCACGCCACGAAACACCCCATCGCGGCTGGCGCGCGACAGCGCGGCATACATGCCGCTGCGTGAAAGAAGAACGCCTATATCTACGACCCGCTTCATCGAAACTCCAATACAAAAAACCCCGACGATGCGCGTTGTGGAACGCGATCGAAACGGGGCTCAAGTGCCGGCTATTAATTTCAATATAGCCTCGGATATTCGAGATTGGAAGCTTAATTACGGGATGAAGCGGTGAAATCGCACAATTGCTTCTCGCTCACCTCTTGTTGCGCAACAATTGTGCATCTGCTGGCTTTTTGCCCGATACGCTTTCAGGAAAACTGCAAGGGGTCATGCGATCGAACTCCGCAACCGGCACTGTAAAGTTAAAACACATCGGTTAAAGATCTGGCCGACCGTTCTCGCTTATGCAGCCTGCAGGCGCGCGAACTCACTCCACATTTGCATGGCTGCGGTTCTCAGTTCACGGTGATGGTCGGACGGGATATCGTGTCGTGGAATGTGGAAGAGATTGGCGACCGGATCATGGATGGAGACGAAACGCTGGAGATGTCGAGCTGATTTGAAGCCGTTCATGATTCGCTCTCGCCGTCGTGTCGGCTGATGTGAATTCTCCGCCCGATTATTCAATCCCTTGTGCGAACGGTGTTCGACGCCGGGCATGATGTCGCGTTTGGCCGCGCCGTAGGATCCGAGTTTGTCGGTGATCATCACACGGGGTGCTTGACCCTGTCCTTTCAGAAGCTTTCGTATAAGACGTTTGGAGGCCTTGGTATTACGGCGGCTCTGCACCAGCACATCGAGAACGAAGCCCTCCTGATCGACCGCCCGCCACAGCCAGTGCTTCTTGCCGCCAATGGAGATGACGACTTCATCGAGATACCATTTGTCGCCAAGCTTTCCGGCTGAACGGCGCCGGATTTCATTGGCAAAGTGGCGACCGAATTTTTCGGCCCAAAGCCGGACTGTCTGGTGCGAGACAATGATCCCGCGCGCCGCTAGTAAGTCTTCGACCATCCGCAAGCTGAGCGGGAAACGAAGATAAAGCCAGACGGCATGAGCAATCACTTCAGCTGGGAACCGGTGGCGGCGATAAAGGGGATCACGAACGGTTTGGGTCATGCAGCAAAATCGCACAGGCCAATCGCCGCGGGGTTAACGTTACGATGCCCGTCAAATGCCTCGACAGCTTCGACTTCGCCGCCATTCCGAAGCTCAACAAGATGCAGGTGCTGGAACTGGCCCGCTGCGAGTGGGTTGAGCGGCGGGAGAACGTGATCGCGCTCGGACCCAGCGGCACGGGCAAAACCCATGTGGCACTCAGTCTCGGCCTGTCAGCATGCCAAAAAGGCATGTCCGTTGGCTTCACCACTGCGGCCGCGCTGGTCAGCGAGATGATGGAGGCGCGCGACGAGCGGCGTCTGTTGCGGCTTCAGAAACAGATGGCGGCCTACCAGCTTCTTATCATCGACGAGTTGGGTTTCGTGCCGCTCTCAAAGACTGGTGCAGAGTTGCTGTTTGAACTGATCTCGCAACGCTACGAGCGCGGTGCTATCCTGATCACCAGCAACCTTCCGTTTGACGAATGGACGGAAATATTGGGGTCCGAGCGCCTGACCGGCGCGCTGCTCGACCGCGTCACCCACCACGTCAACATCCTTGAGATGAACGGCGAAAGCTATCGTCTTGCTCAAAGCCGTGCCCGCAAGGCCCACTGAAGCCTTTCAAAACTGCCGACTATTACGCCGCCGTGTGGCCGGATTTTGCTCCGCCGTTGACATCATCGCCAGCTTCGCTCCAACGCCATCAGCACCTGGCGGGAAATCGCTTTGTCGATTGAGGCGTGAAATTCAGGCCGAGACGACTATCGCGTCTCATACCTGGTTAAGGCGACGCCACCGACTGCACCCGACCCGCAAAGCTCAGGCGGATCAAGACGCTTCTGGTGTTCGGTACAGAACAATTCGCCCCGTCGGGACAAGTTTGGAAAGAAAGTCGAAGTCCCGAATGTTCCCCGTAAGCACACTCGCGCCTAAATGCCGCGCTTGCAGGAAAACCAGGGCATCGTTGACGAACTTGCGCTCATGGCCTTCTCCCTTCGGCAAATTGCTCATTCGGAACAGAAGGCCAGCGAGGATGCCGGCTTGCCCCCAGATGGCACTTTCGGGAGCATGAAGCCGGTGCTCGGGTATATCCGCGACCGTCGCCCGGATCGTTTCCAACACTTTCTTTGTTGAAGTGTGCTTTGGATCCAATCGACCGAATGCGTGTGTCAGTTCAGAAAGACAAACAGCCGAGTGATGGCACAGCCTATACGTCAGAAGCCTATCCACTTCTGCTGACGATCGGCCCTGCAGGACATCAACATACACGGTTGTATCCAGAAGCAAAGGACCACCAATGATAGGTTCATCGTTGACCCATGGCAGATCGTCATCGGCCCGGCGCGCGAGTGTTCCGTGACGCTTCTGGGGTTTGAATGATCGAAGGGTCTCAGCGAGATCAAATCCCAAGGTCGATGTCCGAGGGAATGCTGCCTTTGCGCTTGACGAGACGAGCCCCGAAGTCATCCTCCAGCGCCAGCCGCGATAGCGCAAGCTCCAACAACTCGGTATCCGAAGCGACGTGGGCGCGCCTCTTGGCCGCGTCGATCAGCTCCGACGGTACGCGCCCCGACAGACGCGTGTTCTTAGCAGAGCCAAGGAGACCAACGGCCCTCGCCTGATCGAGGACGAGCTTATTGCGGGTCAGCGCGACTTCTGCTTCGCTGTCTGTTGCAGTATGGATTTGAGCACCCATGTCAACCTCCTATGTTGAACATAACGTAGTCTACGTTCAACATAAATGCAAGGATCGATTGGGGTCGGTCGCAGGATGATCGCGGTGCCTGTCGACATAAGACATGAGGCGACGGGAGCGGGAAAAAGGTGGGGGTAAGGATTTTCCGGTAATCGAGGTCTTTTCAGAAAGGGCACTCGGTGACGGCGCAGTTGAGAATGAACGTCTGGGTGGAGCATTGGTGCAGGGATCAAATTTCAACATTTTGCATCTATGCGACTGGGATCGAAAATAGCTTGATTGGTCCCGTATGCCGCACAAACATAACGCCGCCCGCCGCCATCATATTGGTAAAATGAAGTTCAAGGTTACGAATTGGGCGGAGTATGAGGCGGGCCTCCGTCGTCGTGGCAGTTTAACCCTTTGGATTACGCCGGAAGCGTTGGCGGGTTGGGCAGCCCCAAGGCGCAAGACGCGTGGTGGCCAGCCTCTCTATTCGGATCTGGCGATCGAAACTACGCTGATGCTGGGCATGGTGTTTGGGCTGCGGCTGCGCCAAAGCGAGGGACTTTTGCGTTCGGTGCTTGATATGATGGCATTGGATCTGCCTGTGCCCGATCACACCACGCTGAGCCGACGGGCCAGAACCTGGAAGCCATCCGGCAGAAGCAACGACCGACAGAATGTGGCTGGCGAGCCCCTTCACGTTCTGGTGGACAGTACCGGCCTCAAGGTTTATGGCGCGGGCCAATGGCTGGAAGAAAAGCATGGGGCAAAGTCCCGGCGTGGCTGGCGAAAACTGCACCTGGCTGTTGATGCCGACAGTGGCGAGATCATTGCACATAGCCTGACAGATCAGGAAACCGGCGACACTTCGCAGCTGAAGCCGTTGCTGGATCAGATCGATGATGAGATCGGCCAGATCACGGCCGATGGAGCCTATGATGGCTATCCATCCTACGACGCAGTTCTGCGTCACAGCGCAGGCGCAAAGGTCGTCATTCCACCGCGATCGAACGCGGTTGAACGGCCTACCGCCCAAGCATGCTGCCAGAGAGACGACCACATCGCATCCGCGCAGATAGACGGTCGGCTTAAATGGCAGGCATCTACCGGCTATGGCAAACGAGCTTTGGTTGAAACCGCGATGTGTCGATACAAGGGCGTTATCGGGCCGCGTTTGCGTGCTCGCTCATTCCTTGCTCAACAGACAGAGACTGCGATCGGCGTCGCCATTCTCAACCGAATGCTCGCCTCCGGCCGCCCGAAATCCGTTCGCTACCAAGCATCGGCGGGAGCAACCAAATAAGCGGACCCATCAAAGAACGAGCTCCGCTCATTGGCTGATCCGCGCACCAACGCCAAGTAGTTTGGGTCATGCCACAAAATCGCACAAGCCAATCGCCGACAGGTTAACGTTACGATGCCAATAACTCAACACCCCGACAACTTTGCCGAGCTCTATTTGATCAGCACATCTTTCAGGGCAATCAGGCGCAGCACTTCGCCGGTGCGGTCATCGACGAGAACGGCGGTTTCGCCGAGCCGGAAATACCTACGGCCGGCTCCACCCGGCTCAAGCCCGAAAAGCCTTGGGTTGGAGATCACCCGTGCCCGGTCGCGAGAGCCGGCATCAAACCCGTCGCCGATCCGGATCCGATCACCGCTTTCCAGGATGGCATGATCGATGCTGTGCGCAGCGACAGCCTCGTCCGAGCCGGACCTGATCGTCTCAGGTTTTCTGCGCAGAACGGTGCCGGTTTCATCGCGTTCGAAATTTTCATTTCGCTCTGCGGAACCGCCGTAATTTCCGCCTTGATCGTTCTTTCTTTTCAGCTGACCAGGAGGCTGGCAGCCGTTGTTTTTCTTGGCCAGTCCGGGCGGGCAACCGCTTGACATCACCACCGCGCCCTTGCCGCCGTGCTTGGCTTTTTTGTTCTTCGCCAACGCGTCTTCCGCGGGCAGGAAAGCCAGCGCCAGTGCGGTCGTCATCATGAGCAGTTTCATGGCGGTCTCCTTGGATTCACCTCCTACCCAACGCGCAAACCAAGCCGATGTTCCGGCCTGCAGTGTAATTCTTGCCAGACTTGCCTCCAGGCCGGATCCCCGCCAGCGCTGCGCCCTTGTCTGTTGTGCCGTGTCTATCGCGTGCAGAGTTTGCGCTGGCCGCGATAGGGCTGGTAGGTACAATCCGATGCGCGGAACGACCGATAGGACCGCTCACAGGCTGATATGTTGCAGCTTGGTGCGGCTGGCTCCGGTGCCGCGAGCTCGCTGGTGGCTTGCGCAGGCGCGGATGTGGCCGTCGCGGCCATGAAAGTCTGCCAGATTCGCGCCGGCAACGCACCGCCGGTGACGCCGTCCATCGGTGTGTTGTCATCATTGCCGACCCAGACGCCGGTGACCAGACTGCCGTTCCAGCCGATGAAAAGCGCATCGCGGTAATCCTGACTGGTTCCGGTCTTTCCGACTGCTCCCCCAGGAAGATGGGCGGCTTGACCGGTACCGTCGCTGACCACCAATGCCAGCATGTTGGTGATGTCGTCCCGGGCCGACAGCAGCGCTTGAGTGGTACCGGTCAGAGGTGGTTCGGGATAGCGGAAGCTGAAATAACTGCCGTCCTCCCCGGAACTGATGCCACTTATGCCGCGCCCCACAACGGGTATGATGCCGCTGGCGATACCTGCGTACCCTTCGACCATGTCGAGAAGCGTGACACCTGAAGCTCCCAACGCAAGCGCCGGCGTTTCGCTGAGCTCGGCCTCGATTCCAAGCGCCCTTGCGGTTTCAATGACGCGATCGAGCCCGACGGCCATTGCCAGCCTGACACTGGCCGCGTTCAGGGAGCGGGCGAATGCCTCGGCCAAGGTAACCTTACCGCGAAAGCGGCCGCCGAAATTCTCTGGTCGGTAGCCATCGATATTGATAGGAGCATCGTTGATGCGATCTCCCGGCAAAATGCCTTGCGCCAGCGCCGTGAGATAAACGAAGGTCTTGAACGTCGAACCAGGCGAACGCAGCGCATCGGTGGCGCGATTGAACTGGCTCTGGGAATAATCCCGCCCCCCGACCATCGCCACGATTTGCCCCGACGGCGTCATGGCAATTAGCGCCGCTTCGGCCGTGCTACCGGCCTCCTCAAGGATGGCTTGCACAGAGGCCTCAGCAATTGTCTGAATCTCGGGGTCGAATGTGGTGTGCAAGGTGACGACGCCGTCAAACCTGCCCGACAGCTTGTCAGCCTCATTCACAACCCAGTCGCTAAACCAGCTGCCATAGCTTGCAGTTGCCCGTTCCGGCGCCATGGAAGCCAATTCCGCACGAGCGGCATTGGCCGAACCTTTGTCGATCCTGCTTTGTTCGAGCATGAGGTCGATCACCAGTGCGGCCCGGTCCTTCAGCAGGTCGAGATTAGAGAATGGATTGACCGCACTGGGAGCACGGATCATCGCCGCAAGCGCGGCCGACTGGGCGAGGCTCAGCTTTGATATATCGGTCCCGAAATACACCTGCGCGGCGGCAGGCATGCCGGTGGAACCGGTCCCCAAATATACCGAATTGAGGTAACGGGTAAGAATTTCCTGCTTGCTCAGGCGCCATTCCAGCTGTTTGGTAAGAACCGCCTCGTGCAGCTTGCGGCTGAAAGTGCGCTCCGGTTTAAGGTAGGAGATTTTGACCAATTGCTGGGTCAGAGTGCTTCCGCCCTGAACGATCCTGCCAGCGCGCAAATTTATCACCCCGGCACGCAGGATTGCCCGAAAATCCAACCCTCCATGATCGAAGAAACGCCGGTCTTCAATCGCCACAACCGCATCTTTCAGAACGTCCGGAATTTGCTCGGGGCCGGCATAGGTAGAGGGCACGCTTCCACGGGCTATCAGCGGGTTGCCCTCCGAATCTGCAAACACCAGCTGGCTCTCCACGCCAGTCTCAACCTCCTCAAGGTCGGGCAGGGTCATAAAGGCGGCAATGAGTGTGACGGACAGCCCCAGACAGACGAGTGCGGCAAACCCGATCACTGCACTCCCGATTGGATGGTTCGCCCAACTTGATCGAAGAACCTCGAAGGATCTGTCCGCATGTCCGTAATTGGGGTTGGCTGTGCCGGACTGATCTATGGTTTCCTTAGAGCTGCCCACCACAGTTCGCCGTCGATAGGCGCTCGCCAACCCGAGGACTCCGGCCCTTGCCGCTCTTGAGGTGTCTTTGGTCATGCACGCCAACCACGCGACCCCATGTCTCGACGCTCTGGCAACGCCCGCTAACAAGCGAATCACTTCCCGCCAAAGTGCAGCGGCGAACAAGCGCGTTGCTTCGCCCAGCCCCGGCGTAGGTGGTGGAACAGCTTGCTTTAAAGGCTGCTCGACTGCATCACGCGGTTTTCTGGGGGCGCCGACCATACTGCTTGGTATCCTTCAGAGGATGTCAAAAAATGCCCCTTAAGCTGGACGTCCGGCGCTGATGGTTCAGCAAAACCACCAGACCGATTTGCATCAAGGCTTTACCTCTGACGCTTGGATTGTGATTTCAGGAACGGTAGCGTTCGTCAAAATTTTTGACCAGGTTCGGCGTGGTGAGCTGTGTATGCATCATACGGCATTCCCCATTTGAAACGCCTTTCGGCATTGTAGCCGCACCCAAAGCGACTTTCAAAGCCATTTCTTGCCTGTGCCATTTCTTGCCTGCGGTTTGCTCTGGATGCTGCATATTGGTGCGTGACGCTATCAAGTCTTTCGTCTTGGCAGCCAGAGACGTGATTTGACCATGCGCCGGACACAGTTTTCCCGTCGCCGGCGTTTGATGTCGTGGATTTGGCTTTGGTTTCGGTCATGCGCACGCTGCTCCTGGTGGTGGCCCTCGCAGGGTGTTGATCATGTTCAGGAGGTGGTGAAGACATCGCGCGGGATGGCGACCTCAGCTACCTGGAAGATAGCGTAGCGGCCATGGCGCACCAGGCGCGCCCCGGTCTTGATCAGGCGTTCGCGCAGGGATGTCAGACCAGCCCTCGATCAGTTCGGGCGTCGCCGTTGTGCGCAGGAAGTTGGCCAGATTGTAGGCCAGAGCGTGAAGGAGAATTGGAAGAACCTCCCTGCTTGGAATTAGATTGCGAAGCAGGCACGACGGAAGCTGCCAGTAAATCTACTGCCAGTCGCTGGCGAACTTCTATCCTCTTGGATAGGCCGACACGCCGCCTTCTACGCTGTCCCGCCGCTCGTCATGCTGCGGCATTGCCTGCCGGAGGCTCGCTCACTGCGAGCCGCCGATCTCCATTTGGGTGACGATCAGACAATCCGGCTGGCCAAGGTGTTCGCCACCGAGCCGGCTGTCGTGCGTCGAATGACTTTCACCAATGTCGCGCAGTCATCACGCCGGTTGATCGCCGTCAGGCCACAGCAATCCTGTCCGAATTGCAACGCCCATCGCACGGAACAGGGGCCAACCTTGAGAAGTCAGCTGGTTGGCTGGCGCCTCACCTGTCCTATCTGCGGAGATCTGTTCCGGGATGCCGACGGGCGCGAGCTCCCCTCCCCTTTCTGGCAA
>NZ_JACIYP010000156.1 GCF_014359905.1 Hoeflea sp.
TTCGTCGACACCTTCTTCGCCACATCGCTGCCGCAAGGCTCGCTGACGCTGCTGAAATTCGCCGACCGGCTGAACCAGATGCCGCTGGGAATCATCGGCATCGCGCTTGGCACTGCGATCCTGCCGATGCTGGCGCGCCATATCCAGACCGGCGACGATCGCGAGGCGCAGCGGCTGCAGGCCAGCGCGGTGGAGATCGCGCTGCTGCTGACTCTGCCCGGCGCGATGGCGCTGGCGGTGTGCGCGCCGGCTTTCACCACCGCCTTCTTCCTGCAGGGCAGGATGACCCCCGCCGACGTGGCGATCATGGCGGAGATCACCATGGCGCTGGTCGCCGGGCTGCCGGCCTATGTCCTCATCAAGGTGTTCCAGCCGGCCTTCTTCAGCCGGGAGGACACCCGCACGCCGGTGCTGATCGCGGCCGGGGCCTTGCTGGCGAACATCGCGCTGAACGTCTACGCCGTGCCCCGTTACGGCATCACCGGGCTGGCGGCGGCAACCGCGATCACCGCCACCGGCAACGTGGCGACGCTGTATGTCATCCTGCACCGGCGCGGCTGGTTCCAGTGGACTGCCCGGCTGACCGGGCGGATCGCCCGCCAGCTGCTCGCCACCGTTGCCATGGGGGCGGTGCTGTATGGCACGATGGGCCTGCTGGCCGGCCAGTTCGACGGCGGGGTGCTCGAACGCGCAGGGGCGCTGGCAGCGCTGGTTCTGGCGGGGCTGGTCACCTTCTTCGCCGCCGCCTGGATCGTCGGCGCGCTCGACAAGGACATGGTCGCGCAGCTACGGCGCAGACGCCCGGCCCCGGCGAAGGCCGACCCGGCCGTTTCCGACTAGCCGCCGTTCCAGACAGGTCCCCATGCGCATCGTTTCCGGTATCCAGCCCACGGGCTCGCTCCATCTCGGCAATTACCTCGGCGCGATCCGCAACTGGGTGCGGATGCAGGACGGGTTGGCCGAGGGCGACGAATGCCTGTTCTTCCTGGCTGACCTGCACGCGATCTCGATGCCGCACGACCCTGTGAGCTTGCGCGCCGCGACGCTGGAGCTGACCGCTGCGCTGGTTGCCTGCGGGATCGACCCGGCGCGCTCCGTCCTGTTCAACCAGGCGCAGGTGCCGGCCCATGCGGAGCTGCAATGGCTGCTCAACGGCACCGCACGGCTGGGCTGGCTCGGCCGGATGACGCAGTTCAAGGACAAATCGGGGGAGAACCGGGAGGGCGCCAGCGTTGCGCTGTTCACCTATCCGGTGCTGCAGGCCGCCGACGTGCTGCTGTACCAGGCGACGCATGTGCCGGTGGGTGAGGACCAGAAGCAGCATTTGGAGCTCGCCCGCGACATCGCCCAGAAGTTCAACAACGACTTCGCCAGCGCCGACCAGCCGGTGTTCACCCTGCCCGAGCCGACCATCCCGCCCGCCGCCGCCCGGATCATGAGCCTGCGCGACGGGACCGCCAAGATGAGCAAGTCCGACCCATCGGATATGAGCCGGATCAACCTGACCGACGATGCCGACACGATGGTCAGGAAGATACGGAAGGCCAAGACCGATGCCGAGCCGCTGCCCTCCGAAGAGGCCGGCCTCTCCGGGAGGCCCGAGGCGCTGAACCTGGTGACGATCCACGCCGCTCTGTCCGATTGCCCGGTCGCCACCGTGCTGGCCGAGCATGGCGGGCAGGGTTTCGGGCCGTTCAAGGCCCGCCTGGCGGAACGGCTGGTGGAAACGCTGGCGCCGATCAGTGCCCGCTTTACCGCATTGCTGGAGGACCGTTCGTCGCTGGGCGCGATCCTCGCCGCCGGCAGCGCGCGGGCGCGGGCGCTGGGGGCGCCGACGCTGGATGCGGCCTATCGCGCGCTCGGGCTGGTGCGCTGAACCGCAGGCCCCCGCGCGGCCTGGCGCGCAAACGATTGCCATCGCGGCGTTTTGTCGTTCCCCGGCGCAACCATCATTCAGCGCCGGTGCAACAGCGGTGCTACAAAGTCGCGAACGCCGTTCCCATATCGCGTGTATAGCAGGGGCGCGCGACGCCCATCCCTTCGAGAGACACTCATGAACCTGTTGTCAAAGTTCGCACGCGGCCTGAAGATCGCCGCCGTGCCGCTGGCACTGGCCGCGCTGGCCGCCTGCGCCTCTCCGTTCCGCGCCGACGTGTCGCGCTTCCAGAGCCAACTGCCCGCGCCGCAGGGCGAGAGCTTCGCGGTGGTCGCTGACGATCCGGCGCTCGCCGGCGGGCTGGAGTTCGCCCATTACGCCGATTACGTCGCCGCCGAGATGCAGGAGCTGGGCTATGCCCGCGCCCCATCGCCCGAGGAGGCAACGCTGCTGGTCCGGTTCGATTACGGCGTCGATAGCGGGCGCGAGAAGATCGTCAGTTCCCCCGCCTTCTACAGAGACCCGTTCTACGCCCCCTGGTATTCGTACCGCCCGGTGGTCTATCGCGGCCGCAGCGGGCAGGCGCATATCGCCTATGTCCCGACGGCGAGCTGGGGCTATGGTTGGCATCCCGGCTATTTCGGCTATGGGTCCGATATCGACAGCTACACCGTCTATACCAGCGGCATCGAGATCAAGATCGACCGCGCCGCAACCGGGGAACGGCTGTTCGAGGGCAGGGCGCAGGCGGTGTCGACCTCCAACCGGCTGCAATATCTGGTGCCCAATCTGGTGGAGGCGATGTTCACCGACTTCCCGGGCAATTCCGGCGAGACGGTGCGGATCTCGATCAAGCCCGAAGACCAGCCGGTGCGGCGCACCGCAGGCGACTGACGCGCGGCAGGGAACAGCGAGAAGGGCGGCTCCTCAGCCCCCGAGCCGCTCGTGCCCGCCGGTGGAGCCGAAGCCGCCCTCGCCGCGCGCGGTATCGTCGAGCCGCTCGACCTCGTGCCACTGCGCGCGCGTTACCGGCGCGAGCACCAGCTGGGCGATGCGGTCGCCGCGCGCGATGGCGAACGGCTCGGTGCCGAGGTTCACCAGGATGACCTTCAGCTCGCCGCGATAATCGGCATCGATCGTGCCGGGGGCGTTGGGAACGCTGATCCCGTGGCGCAGCGCGAGGCCGGAGCGGGGGCGGACCTGGATCTCGAAGCCCTCGGGAATCGCCAGCGCAAGGCCGGTGGCGACCGCGTGGCGGCCGCCGGGCGGCAGCGTCACCGCCTCGGCCGCCACCACGTCCATGCCGGCAGCGCCGGCGGTGGCGTAGGCGGGCAGCGCCAGCCCCTCGCCATGCGGCAGGCGGCGGACCCGGACCGCTATCGGCGCCGCCACGCCGGCATCCGGGCGCTCAGCCATCGGCCGGCTCCGCCGCGAGGGCGGCGGCAATCCGATCGACCAGCCGGGCCGCGACCGCCTGCTTGCTCGCGCGCTCCCAGCTCTCGACGCCGGCCCCGCTGACGAGGTGGACGGCGTTGGCATCGCCGCCCATGACATCGCCCGACACGTCGTTGGCGATGATCCAGTCGGCGCCCTTGACGGCGAGCTTGCGCTGGGCGTGAGCGAGAACGTCGTGGGTCTCGGCCGCGAAGCCGACCAGCAGGCGCGGCCGCTGCGGGCCGGCGGCCAGGCTGGCGAGGATATCGGGGTTCTCGGCCAGCGCGAGCGCCGGGGGAGCGCCGCCCTGCTTCTTGATCTTTTCGTCCGCCGGATCGGCGATGCGCCAGTCGGCGACGGCGGCGACCATCACCGCCGCGTCAGCGGGCAGCGCGGCGGCGACCGCCTGCGCCATCTCTGCGGCGCTTTCGACATCCACGCGCTCGACGCCCGGCGGGGTCGGCAGCGCAACCGGCCCGGCGACCAGCGTGACCCGAGCCCCGGCATCGGCGGCGGCGGCGGCGATGGCAAAGCCCTGCTTGCCGCTCGACCGGTTGGCGAGGTAGCGGACCGGATCGATCCGCTCATGCGTCGGCCCGGCGGTGACCAGCACATGCTTTCCGGATAGGGGGGTGCGCCGCTCGTCGGAACCCGGCTGCCCGGCCAGGCCGATGGCCGGAATGCCCGCCAGCCGCGCCTCGACCGCCCGCCAGATCGCCTCCGGATCGGGCAGGCGCCCGGGGCCGAACTCCCCGCAGGCCATCGGGCCGTGGTCGGGCTCCATCACGCTGACCCCGGATTCGCGCAGCCAGGCGATATTGCGGCGGGTCGCGGCGTGGCTCCACATCCGCACATTCATCGCCGGCACCGCCAGCACCGGCTTGTCGGTCGCCAGCAGCAGGGTGGTGGCAAGGTCGTCGGCGATGCCGGCCGTCATCTTCGCCAGCAGGTCGGCGGTGGCCGGGCACACCACCACCAGATCGGCCGCGCGGCTGAGCTGGATATGGCCGATCTCCGCCTCGTCCTGCGGGTTCCACAGCGAGGTGTGGACCGGCTGGCCGGAGAGCGCGGCTAGGCTCATCGGGGTGACGAATTGGGCGCCGGCATCGGTCAGCACGCAGGTCACCTCGGCCCCGGCGCGGCGGATCAGCCGGACCAGCTCGCACGCTTTGTAGGCCGCGATGCCGCCGCCCACGATCAGGAGGATGCGCGCTGCTGCCATGTGCTCGTCCGCTCCTGCGCTCGACGCCGCTGCGCGGCGTGGGTCCGGCTTTCCTAGCCGCGCCGGGGCGCGCATGCCAGCGCGCAGCGCATCGGGCCGCTGTGTGGCCGACTACTCACCTGAATCTGAAGTTCGCGTCATTGTTTTCTGGCAGAAGCGCTTGACGGAGGCGAGGATCTCATCGGCGGATTTGGTCCAGCGGTAGGGCTTCGGGTTTTCGTTGTGCGGCTTGATGAAGGCGAGGATATCGGCTTCGCGCTCGGCGGTGACCGGTGAACGCCGCGCTGGAGCTGTTTGCGGGTCAGTTCGGCGAACCAGCGCTCGACCTGGTTGATTCATGATGCCGAGGTAGGGGTGAAATGGACGTGCCAGTGCGGTCGGCGCGCCAGCCACGCCTTGATCCTCGGCGTCTTGTGCGTGGCGTAGTTGTCCATCACCAGGTGCACGTCTGGCCCTTCCGGCATCGCGGCGTCGATCTGCTTTAGAAAGTCGAGAAACTCGGCCGACCGGTGACGCTTATAGCACTTCCCGATGACGGCCCCTGTGGCGATATCGAGCGCCGCGAACAGAGAGGTCGTGCCGTTGCGAACGTAAGTATGGGTGCGCCGCTCTGGCACACCCGACGCCATCGGCAGGACCGGCTGCTCGCGGTCGAGCGCCTGGATCTGGGATTTCTCGTCAACGCACAACACGACTGCTCGGTTCGGGGGTGACATGTGCAGGCCGACGATATCCTGTACCTTATCGACGAACAGCGGATCTGTGGAAAGCTTGAACGTCTCCGACCGATGCGGCTGCAGGCCAAATGCGCCCCAGATCCGGCGGATCGTAGTGTGCGAAAGGCCCGTCTCGGCGGCCATGCAGCGCCATCGCCATCAGGAGTTCATTCGCTTCCTCGATCGGATCGAGCGCGAAGTTCCGGCGGACAAGGCGATCCACGTGATCCTCGACAACTATGCGGCGCACAAGAAGGACAAGGCCCGGGAATGGCTCGCTGGCCATCCGCGCTTCACCTTCCACGTCACGTCGACCTCGTGCTCATGGCTCAATGCCGTCGAGGGCTTCTTCGCCAAGCTGACCCGGCGCCGCCTCAAGCACGGCGCCTTCCATTCCGTCGTCGATCTCCAAGCCGCCATCAATCGCTTCATCCGCGAATACAACGCCGCAAACCCCAAGCCCTTCGTCTGGAAAGCCGATCCGCAAGACATCATCGCCGAGCGAAATCGAGGGTTCCAAACGCTGGAATCAATCGACCGGGGGCAACGACACACTTCGCGCAGCACCCCCAAATTTGTGCCGGTCCCGACACTTTTAGCACTCCAGTGACCGGAACCCGATCGGTCTAACCGTCTCCACTGGTCATCTTCTGCCCGCCGCCATACCAACTATAGCTCGAATGTTCTCGAGAGCGTTAGCATGACGGAGTTGTCTCTGATCGTTTCCTCGGCTGCGGTATCCTCTACTACTGTATGCCTTAACTGTAGCCCTACAGCGATCCCAATACCGGTCTGGTACTGCGAATGCGCCTCCAAGACCAAAAACTGATCACTCCTTGGTGTGACGGTCGGAGTGTCGGCCTGAAGATCATAACGGAAGTTCCGCTCCGTATGCCTGGCCCTCGCGGTGATGGTCACGCGCTGGAATGCTTCACCCCGAACGGAAAGGGAAAAGGTGCTCGATTTCACCCCGTTCGCGAAGAGTTCGTCGTTGCTGGAAAACGAGCGGCTCGTCGCCGCGACGATGGCAAGCGACTCCCTTGGCGACCAGGTCACAGATGCGGCGTGCGTCAGGCCTTGGAAGTCGGCGTCCAAGACCGACCGATCATTGTGCCATGTGTAGCCAGCGCGTGCGGTCACAGATAGAAGGACCGAGGGCGCGTATTCAACCTCGCCATAAGCACTTCGGTCGGTAGCGTCGGAAGAATAGAAAATAGGAACGTTTTGGACCACTATAGTTCGTTCTTTCCCGCCTTCCGCAATGCTTTCGCTGTAGCCGATTTCCAGACGGTTCTCGAGCGGGGAGACGTAGCTCAACCCTACAGAATAGCTGTACCTATCGTTGTCGGCGCGAGACAGAATGGCATCCGGGCTGGAGCTGGACTGAAAGGATGCGCTGCCAGCCAGCCGTATATTCCCAATGAGCCGGCGGTCTCCTTCAGCCGCAAACCGGATCAGGTCGCGAACGCTCGTGCCTCGGAAGATCGGGTCGTTGAAGGCAAGATTCTCGCGGCTGACGAGCGCCTCCAGCGTGGCCGCGCCGCTCAGCGCCTGGTAATCCGCGCGCCCGGCGAGCTGATACTCATCAGTGTTCAGTTCGTCATTGTAGGCAAACAGGCGCTTGGCAACGCTGCCGTCCACGCGCAAATCGATCAGTCCCAACTCCGCAACGACCCCCGCACCTGCGCCGATCCGGGTGGTGATCTCCTGCCCGCTATGCGGCTGAAGAGCTTTCTGCTCGCTGGGCAGCCGCTGCAAATTATCATCGTACTGGGTTGATAACGTCAAGTTGACATACCGAGCCTGGGCTCGAGCGGGCACTGTTGACAACGCCGCCCCTACGCCAGCGACGAGCAATGCCAGTGCCGCGCAGCGCGGCATCGGTGGAAACACCAGATCATGCGCCCCGCTGGGAGGCGGATTCCTCGGCACAGCGCTTGCCATCTCCCGATTGCCCCCCATGACAAATAGATTTTCGTGTCGCCCGAACCGCCGCACGGCTCGTGTTACCTGACCGTGAATTTTGAGCAAAGCCTTCATCCCCGCTCTTGATCATACCCTGGCAATAAGGGTTTTTAAAAGGCCGGCCAGCGGCCGACTTCAGTTTCTGCAGCGAACTTCAAGCCGCTTGCGGGGCGCAAGGCTAGTCACAAAAGAGGCATCGGAAATTGCCGATGTAGCTCGGCAGCGTAACAAGCAGCGACATACCAGCCGCACGGCGTCGCCTGATGCTTCCCGGCAGCGCGCCGACGGCCACCAAGGCAGCGGCGAAAGTGTCATCTTCGCTGACCCGAGACGTATACGGCGAAAGCGTTTCAACTTTTGAGCATAATTCCGCCAACGATCTTTACTCCGGCGTCCTCGCAGCTGTTCAGCATCCTGGCAGCAGCTTTAACCTTGGTCTTTCCCTCGCTGGTGGCGACGATCGCACCTTGCGTGGAGATGGCTGCAAAGAGATAGTCGTCAGACACGGAGGCGGCCGTGGTGTCCACGAGGATGACGTCGAACTCCAAAGCTTGGCGCTCGATGAGCTCAGAGAGCGCGCTTGGCATAATTTTCCCGTGCTCCACATCGAATGATCGGGCTGCGGAGATGATTGAGAGGTTGTCAACACAGTACAGGCGGAGAAAGCCGCGCTCGTCGTAGTCTGAAACGTCCAATCCAAAGAGCGCATGAACACTCGGATTGTACAGGTCTGCGTCGATCAGTAAAGTGCGAACCCCCGCCTGGGCATATACACATGCCAAGTTAGTGGCTATCGTCGTCCGCCCCTCAGCACGCTCAGCACTGATGACGGAGAGAGCGGTTCGTGTCTCCTGCCCCCGAAACCAATGCACGGCGAGCTTTTGCGCGAGCCGCCGGATATCGGCTGCCCTTGGAGACATGGGTTCCCTCAGAACCACGATCTCATCACTCAAAAGATCGCTCGAAGGCCGGCCGCCCGTGAGGCTGCGGCGCTTCGCCGAGCTATCCTGCCCGACCATTCCTGAGGCCAATCCCCGCAATGCAGATTGTTCCAACAGACGGTCAGTTCGCGAGCAGGCGCTCGAGTCAGCATCAAGCGGCAGAGATGAAAGACCACCAAGCTTGATAAAGTCTTCATCGTCCCATGTCTCCTGGGACATATCGACGCGTTCTGTTGGCTGATCCATTTACGAACTCCCTATCGAGGGCAGCAGCCCGGCAAGCCGACGCCTGGGCAAGGAGTGCCTCTCAGCGGCCGCCCGGACTGAGCCAAGATCAGGGATGCCAAGCCACGCATCAAGCTCTTCGGCAAGACGGATCTTGAGGTTACTAAGCTCGAAAAGGATAGCAACGACCATCCCTGCGGCCAATCCGACGAGGATCCCAAGGAGAAGTGCCCAGAGCCGCCCCGGCCCCACCGGCTCTACAGATGGAAGGGCCGGTGTAAGGATCGAGATATTCGTCTGCCCTGACTCTCCAAGCACTTGAAGCTGCGTGCGTCTTTGAGCCATCTGATCATACGCCTGCTGGACTCCCGCGACGTCCAGCTTGGCTTGCGACAGCTCACTCTCGGCTGCCTGCGATGCGATCGTGCGCTGCATCTGGGCAGCAACTTGTCCCGCGATACCCTGCTGGACCATGCGGGCCTGAGCCGCCTCGGCAGCCTTGCTTCGGCGCGCGGCAGATTCCTGCTGCCTCTTCTGTGTCTCGAGGCTCGCTATCTGATTTCTCAACTGCCGGACCTGCGCATTGTTGGGCCCTGCGATCGTTTCTAGCTGAGCAAGCTGGGAGCGCAACGAGGCAAGCTGAACATCAAGCTGGGCGATCACGGCATCCGCCTCGACGGCGGGAAGCGAACCCGCTCGCGTCTGCGAGCTTGCCGTTTCCGCAGCCGCTGTGGCATTGGCCAACTGTGTCGCAAGCGTCGTTAGACCGACGTTATCGGCGCTGGGCGCGCCAGCCGGATCGATTACTCCCAGATCCCTCTGCAATGCGGCCAAGCGTTGCTCCGCCTCCCTCAATTCTTCCGCCTTGCGCGTCAATTGCTGCTCATACGCTTGCGCGGCGCGGCGTGCCGGTTCGGTCTGGAGCGCGAGATTCACGTCGATAAACGCTTGAGCGAAGGAATTGGCCATGCTTGCAGAGTGATCAGGATCACCGCTCACGAAACCGATCTGCATGACGCGCGAACTGCCGATGCTTGATTCCACAGTCATCTGCTCGAGCAGCCGGCCTGCCAAGAACTCCTTCAGCGGACCCGCCTCTGGTGTCCAGCCATAGCTCGCGGCCATGGGCACCACTGCATCGGCATCCACCAGTTCAACGACGCGCTCCGCCACGC
>NZ_JACIYP010000157.1 GCF_014359905.1 Hoeflea sp.
GGTCAGGCCACCGCGCGCGACAGCGCGCATTGCGACCACAAATCGCACAGTGAATCCACCAGATGCCTCAGATCGCCATCGCTGTGCATCGGCGTTGGGGTAAAGCGCAGCCGCTCGGTGCCGACCGGAACCGTCGGGTAGTTGATCGGCTGGACATAGACTCCGTAGGTGTCCAGCAGGATGTCCGAGATCCATTTGCACTTCTTTGCATCTCCCACCATCACCGGCACAATATGGCTGGGATTGCGCATGTGCGGAATGCCCTTGGCGTCGAGCATGGCGCGGAACCTGGCGACATTGTTGCGGTGTGCGGTCCGTTCCATCTGGCTCAGCTTGAGATGCTGGATCGACGCCGTGGCGCCCGCGGCCAGTGCCGGTGGAATGGCGGTGGTGAAGATGAAGCCTGAGGAGAAGCTGCGGATGAAATCGCACACGGCCCGCGACCCGCTGATGTAGCCACCCATCACGCCAAACGCCTTGCCGAGCGTGCCTTCGATGATCGTCACCCGGTCCATCAGGCCGTCACGTTCGGCAACGCCGCCGCCGCGCGGCCCGTACATGCCGACTGCGTGAACTTCATCGAGATAGGTCATGGCACCGAACCGTTCGGCCACATCGAGAATGGCCTCGATCGGCGCCATGTCGCCGTCCATGGAATAAACGCTCTCGAACGCCACCAGCTTTGGCGCGCTGGGGGCGTCAGCGGCCATCAGCTGGGCCAGGTGCTTTGGGTCGTTGTGCCGCCACAGGCGCTTCTCGGCGCGGCTGTGACGGATGCCTTCGATCATCGAGGCGTGGTTGAGCGCGTCGGAATAGATGATCAGGCCGGGGATATTGGCGCCAAGTGTGCCAAGCGCCGCCCAGTTGGATATATAGCCAGAAGTAAAGATCAGCGCGGATTCCTTGCCGTGCAGGTCGGCCAGTTCGTTTTCCAGCAGCACATGGGCGTGATTGGTGCCCGAGATGTTTCGGGTTCCACCGGCGCCTGCGCCGCACTGGTCGACAGCTTCATGCATGGCCGCGATCACCTTGGCGTTCTGGCCCATGCCGAGATAATCATTCGAGCACCAGACGGTCACCTCGTGGGTGGTGCCGTCGGCGCGATGCCGCGTGGCGCGGGGGAAGCCGCCGGCATGCCGCTCAAGCTCAGCAAAGACACGGTAATTGCCTGCCTCATGCAGCGTGTCGAGCTGTGATGTGAAGTAGCGGTTGAAGTCCATGTGGGTGATCCCCCTTAGCTCAGGCCCGCGCGGCTGCGCGGGAAGTTTCCGATTCCGGTGTGGTGTGAAGCTTGGCCGGGTTGTCCCGGGCCTTGCTCGGCGAGTTTTTCCTGGTCCTGTCCATCGCCCAGCCCCACAGGGCGGAATCGCGAACCGGCAAAACGAGAAACATGTGTTCGATCAGCGCCAGCGCCGCAAAGGCAGCCAGCAGGGTCCACTTGACCGCCCCGTGATCGGTCTCAGCCATCGCCGCGGCATGGATCAGCCAGGCGAGCAGTGCAGCACTTCCGGTCAGGGAGACATAGAACCAGCCGCTGGTCCGGTCGGTGCGGAAATAGCTCTTGAGATAGGACAGCCGGTCGGGCAGCATGTCGCTGATCGCATGGCGTGCGCCGAGATAGATGTTGAGCTTGGTCGAGATCCGCATCACCCACAACAGGCTGAATGCCAAGAGCCCGGTCGTGTTCTCGACGCCGCCCATGAACCAAAAAAGCCCCAGCACTGTTACGAACAGCGCGATTTCATGGTCCCGCACGGTGAGGAACGCGGCGCGAAACCGCGTCTTCTCGCGTGGCGAGTCCCCTGCCGCAATCCGCCGCGGCCCGGTCACCAGGCCGATCAGGAACGTGGTCTCGTGCCAGGCCCACAACGCCAGCGCCGAGAAGAAGGCGATGTAGGCCGAAAGCGCGGTGGCGCTGTCGCCGGCGGTGGCGGCGAGGCCGATGACGCCGATCGTCGCCACCCCGGTGGCCAGCGCCATCACGGTCTTGAAATACCGGTCTCCCGCCCGCGCCAGCGCCAGCACCAACCCGGTGGCGACCCACCAGGCGGCGCTTGCGATCAGGACTGCGGACAGGAAAACCATCCCGGTTGCCCCTACCAGACCGGCTGCAGCCGGCTCTTTGCCGGCACGCGGTTGGTCTTGGTCGGGATCATGTAGAGCCGGGCAAAGGTAAGCCCCGCGCGGGCCATGTGCCAGTTTTTGGCGATCGTGCCGGCGATGCCGCCGCGTTCCGCCGCCGCGTTGACGTCGGCATTGATCCGGTTGAGCTTGCGCAGGCTGGCGATGAAGCCGGGGTGGTCGAGATCGAGCGTCAGCGGGAACACCTGCTTGGTGATCTCGCTGGTCAGGCGGAACACGCGCATGTCGTAGTCCTCGATGTCGATATCAATCGCCTTGTGAAATGCAGGCCTGGCATGATCGCGCACATACATGGTGGCGAAGACCGCAAGCAGGAAGAACTTGATCCAGTACTTGTTGACGCCCGACGTCAGCTTCGGATCAGAGCGCATGATCAGCGAAAACGCCTCGCCGTGCCGGAACTCGTCATTGCACCATTCCTGGAACCACTTGAAGATCGGATGGAAGCGCTTTTCCGGGTGCTTCTGCAGATGCCGGTAGATGGTGATGTAGCGGGCGTAGCCGATCTTTTCCGACAGATAGGTGGCGTAGTAGATGAACTTCGGCCGGAAATAGGTGTACTTCTTCGCCTTGGCCAGAAAGCCCATGTTGACGCCGATGTTGAACTCCTTGAGCGCATCGTTGATGAAGCCGGCATGGCGGCTCTCGTCGCGGCTCATCAGCCCGAACAGCTCGCAGATCTCCTGGTTGGTGCCGCGGCGCTTCATCTCCTTGTAGAGCACGCAGCCGGAAAACTCGGCTGTGAGCGACGAGACCAGGAAATCGATGAATTCCCGGCGCAGCTCATCAGGCAGCGCGTCGATGTCGATCTGGTCCCAGTCGGCATTGCGCTTGAAATGGCCCTTGTTCGGATCCGAGCGCATTTCGGCGATCAGATCGTCCCATTCTTCCCGCACGCCCGTGACGTCGAGACGGTCCATCTCGTCGAAATCGGTGGTGTAGAACCGCGGATTGAGCATGGTCGATTCGACCGCGGTCTTGGTCGTGTCATTGACGTCGGGGCGGTCCCCGGCTTCTGTCTTTGACTTGGTGAGGTCAGGTCCAACGTGCTTGTTCATGCGCGTGCCCTCTCTGAAAAGCTGAATTCACACAGTTCCATGAACTCGAAATCGCCGGTGGCGCGTGTCCAGGTGCGTTCGATGAGGCTTGCGCGTGTGATGGTCGCGGTGCGGCGGAAGGTTTCGCGGTGGCCGTAGGGCACCTCGACGGGCGAGCCGTGCACGATCACTTCGTCGCCGGGATAGACCACGACGCCATTGTCAAAACGCAGATGCGCGCCCAGTTCCTCGAACGTATTGTTGATTTCCACGGTGCACGGAACCTCCTCCTTGCGCCGTCCTATCAGCGGTGTCTTGCTCATGGCTTCTCATTCCCTCTCGAAGCTAGCATTTCAGCATAAGCGGCGGCGTTATCAGGCCCGAAGGCGTTGAGATAAAGCCGTTCGCCGGTGGCGGTATCGGAGAGCGACACGGAGCCGTTCTCCCATCTGATGAGCCGGTAGGGCACGGTCTCGGGCATTTCCGCCACAAGCCGCATGCGCGTCAGGGCCCTGAGCGAGCCGCGCACAAATCCACCCTCTGTCGGCGCGAAATGGCGGATGAGTTCGCCCGTCTGGGCGTCGGTGATGGTGATGTCGGTGTCATGGGCGCCGGTGATGACGATGTCGCGCACGGCCGCGGGCTGCCCGTAGACGTCGATCATGGTGCCGATGCCGGTCTTCATCCCGAACAGGATGGCGGCAAAGGTGAAGCCGATCAGCCCAAGCCCCATCCCCAGCGGCAGCCGCGGAAACCGGCTTGCAGTCCGGCCCGGGTTTGCCGGGCGGCCCTGGGTGTCGGGGAGACTTGGGGTGAACGCATTCATGGTCTTACTCCGCGGCTTCAATGATGCGGCCGGCGGAAACCCGGACCGTCTGTTTGGTTGCAGGGGACGCCGGTTTGGCGGCGTTTTCCGGTGTGCGCGTGCTGGCCAGCGCTGCTGCCAGCACATTGCTGGCAATCGCCACGTCCTTGAGGCAGATCATCTGCGGCATCAGCGCGCCCTTGCGAAAGCCCCGGACATGCGGCCAGAACACCAGCCACGACAGCCGGTCGCCAGGCAGAAGCGTCAGTGCGATGTCGCCAACCCCGTTCTTGCCCTCGCGCATGTCGGCCGAGACAATCCGCGTGAACGGCAGATTGAACGTCGCCGACAGCGCCACGCCGATGCGCATGACAATGCGCTTGTTGGTGATCGTGTAGAGCGTGGTTTTCTGCACACCCCAGGCGAAGGCCTCCATGAGCCCGACACCGATTGTCGACAGGATGGCGAGCGCGCCGGATGAGAACAGGATCTCGCTCGGCAGGCGTCCGTCGTAAAGGCCGGCGGTAATGTTCCAGGCGACCAGCACCGCAAAGTAGCCCGCGATCCAGCGCGTCTTGAGCACCTGCCGGGAGACCGCCGCCGAGGACGGCGCGCCCTGCCACAGGATGTATTCGCCCTCCGGAAGCCGGGCCGGGAGACCCGGCACCGGTTCGTAATCATGTTCTGGTCCGCCGGTCTCGCTCATGCCAGCGGCTCCTGACGGTGGGGTTCTGCATAGAGCAGGCCGGAACCGTAATAGGCCATGATCTTGTCTTCCTCGAGCAGGGTGATGCTCTCGGGTTCCCTTGTGCCGGGCACGAGGGCGAACTGCTCGCCGCGCAGCGCGTGCACGTAAAAGACGCGGCTGCCATCCCGCACCTTGCGGAAGACGCCGAAATTGATCGGCACCAGGATCGTCCTGGGCGCTTCGCCGACTTCGGTGACGACTTCGAGATAGCGCAGCATCTGCTCGGAGCGGTCGACCCATATGTCGCTGATCGTGCCTGCGACAACAAGGTCGCAGCCAACGACTCTCAGCCCCACCGGATTGATTTCGCCCTCGGCGATGTGAAAGTCACTGGCAACCCGCAACGGTACGATCTTGGCATCGCCGTGATGGGTGAGGTCGGGCGTGTCGGAGCGTTCCGCCCAGGAACCCGGGCCGATGGAATCGAGCATCGGATTTTCGCTGGTCGGCAGATAGGGAGCGCCGGAGAAATTGCCGAGCCTGGCCCCTTTGACGGGCCGGTCGGCATTGTCGCGCCTGGCATTGGGCGCCAGGACCGCGCCATGGCCGTGCGGCAGCAGGAAGGTCTTGGCGGGCGGCACGAAGAACCAGTCATCCCGGTTGAAAAAGCCCGACTGGTCGCCTTCGAGCGGATAGCCCTCGCGGCGGTCTTCCTGACGAATGTAAAACAGCAACAGTGCGAAAAACACCCAGAACGCATAGAGCGTTACCTGGGCGACATCGATATACGATGTGATGGCTCCGGTTTCCATGACTTCTCTCCTTCAAGAGCCCGGCGTTCAGCCGGGCATTTCTGCCAGTCCGAAGCGGGCGCTCCGGGCCTGGACGTGGATTTGGCGCCGTGCAGCGAGCGGCCCGAGAGCCGCGAGCGCCATGAACAGCAGACCGATTTCAAGATGATAGACAACGCTGTATCCGGCCGCCGGCGCGGTCATCGCGGCGCCGGGTTCGGCGCCGGCCACAAGGCCGTTGACGACGTCCCGGATGAGTCCGCCAGCGGCGAGTCCAAGCCCGATAGCTGTGGCTTGCACGGCTCCCCAGGCCCCGATGGCCAGTCCGTTGTCGGATTTCTCCGCGATATCCATGGCTGCCACCATGGTGCACACCGCAAACAGACCGCCGCCAAAGCCGATGATGCAGACCCCGGTACGGAACAGGTTGGTGGCGTGAAGCGGTTCGGAAAAGATGATCGCCGAAAAGCCCGCAATGCCTGCGATCAGTCCGAGTGCTGCGAGCCGGTACAGGTTTGCGCCCTGTTTCAGAACACGGGCGGCATAGCCAAAGCCAATGAGCGTGCCGGCGGCCCAGATTGCCGTAAGAAACGTCGTCTGGCTCACCGAGAGCTTGAGAACCTCGCCGCCATAGGGCTCAAGCAGCACATCCTGCATGGAGAAGGCCGCCGAGCCGAGCGCCACGGCGACGAGCAGCCGCAGGGTTCCCTTTTCCTTGCGATAGGCGGCAAAAGCGTCCGCGAACCGAACGGTCGGACGCTCATGACGGGTCGCCACCGGATTGCGCGGCTCCTGTTTCCACAGGCAGATGACATTGAGCACGACGGTCGCGACGGCGGCGCCCTGCACCACCTTGATCAAGAGCAGCGGCGCAAAATCGCGCAGCACGAAAGCGAAGATGATCGAGGAGACCAGCATGCCGACCAGCAGCATGACATACATCAACGCCACCACCCGCGGCCGGTTTTCCTCGGCCGAGAGGTCCGTGGCGAGCGCCAGGCCGGCGGTCTGCGCCATGTGCATGCCGATGCCGGTCATCAGGAACGCCAGCAGCGCCCCCGCCGGTCCGCCCCAGTCCGGGCCGGTGGCTTGCGACTGCATCACCAGCAGCGCGAACGGCATGATTGCCAGCCCACCGAACTGCAGGATGGTGCCGAGCCAGATATAGGGCACGCGGCGCACGCCGAGCGCGGATTTGTAGGTGTCGGAGCGATGGCCGATCAGGGCCCTGAACGGCGCCGCCAGCACCGGGATCGCGATCATCAGCGCCACCAGCGCGGCCGGGATGCCGAGTTCGACGATCATCACCCGGTTGAGCGTGCCTGTCAGGAGAACCGCCGCCATGCCGATGGACCACTGGAACATCGACAGCCGCAGCAGCCGCGACAAGGGGAGATCCTCGGTCGCGGCATCTGCAAATGGCAGGTAGCGCGGGCCCAGAGCCTTCCATTTGTCGAGCATCTTGCGGTTGGCTTTGGCGACGAGACTCATGACCGGGCGAGCTCCTGTGCTTCGGAAATGTAAAATCCGCGGGAGATCCGCGCCGGCGCATGGCCGCGCCAGCCGTTCATGTCGGACCGTGCCAGCGTCTGCGCGATCAGCCGGCCGATCGCCACCGGCTGGATCGCCGGCGAGCGGTCGCCGCGCGGAAACATCTTGCCGACCGCCTGCATCAGCACCAGCGGCCTGGTCCGCGGCGCCAGCGTGAACACGATTCTGCTGCTGGTGCGTTGCGCCAGGCCCGCAATCGCTGCCTCCGTGGCCCCCGCGTTGTAATGAATGAGCGCGTCCATGGAGACGACGCCGTCGAATTCGCCATGCTCGGGCGCGAGCATGTCGCCTGCAATCAGCCGCACCGATCCGCCATTGCGGATCTCGGGCAGCGCCGCGTTGGCGTGGCTGATCATCTGCGGCGACAGATCGACGCCCAGAACATGGGCGCCGCGATGCGCCAGCTCGACCGCCAGCGGCCCTGCGCCGCAGCCGGCGTCGAGAATGCGCCAGCCGCTCAGATCCTGCGGGAAGCGCCTGAGGATTTCCGCCCGCATCGCATCGCGCCCGGCGCGCACCGTGGCGCGCACGCCCGACACCTTTTCCGTCGAGGTCAGGCGTTTCCAGGCTTCGAGCGCGGTGCGGTCGAAATAATGCTGGATCTCATCCCGGCGCTTGATGTAGGCGGCGTCGTGCATGGTCAGTCTCACTCAAAGCCGAGGAAATCGAAGATTTCCCGGTCCTTCATCGGATTGGCGGCGAGTTCCTCGGTTCCCGCCCACAATTGCTCGGCCAGCTTCATGTATTCCTGCTGGATCGACACGATCTCCGGGTCGTCGCCCATTTCGAACAGGGTGCATTTCTTGAGCCGGCTGCGCCGCACGGCGTCGGAATCGACGATGTGGGCCAGCCGCTTGAGGCCGATCGCCTCGTTGTAGCGGTCGATCTGGTCGGTTTCGCGCGAGCGGTTGGCGATGACGCCGCCGAGCCGCACGTCATAGTTCTTCGACTTGGCCTTGATGGCGGCGACGATGCGGTTCATTGCGAAGATCGAGTCGAAATCATTGGCTGCGACGACGACGGCGCGCTCGGCATGCTGCAGCGGCGAGGCGAAGCCGCCGCAGACCACGTCGCCCAGCACGTCGAAGATCACCACGTCGGTGTCTTCGAGCAGATGGTGCTCCTTCAGGAGCTTCACCGTCTGGCCGACCACGTAGCCGCCGCAGCCGGTGCCCGCGGGCGGGCCGCCCGCCTCGACGCATTGCACGCCGTTGTAGCCCTCGAACACGAAGTCCTCGGTCCTCAGTTCCTCCGGGTGGAAGTCGACGCCTTCGAGAACGTCGATCACTGTCGGGATCAGGCTCTTGGTCAGGGTGAAGGTGGAATCATGCTTGGGGTCGCAGCCGATCTGCAGCACCCGCTTGCCCAGGAGCGAAAACGCCACGGACAGGTTGGACGACGTCGTCGACTTGCCGATGCCGCCCTTGCCGTAGATGGCGAACACCTTGGCCTTGCCGGCATCCATCTCGGTTTCGAGATGCACCTGGACGCTGCCGTCGCCGTCCCCGTTGAGGCCGGCTGCGTCGCGCAGCTTGGCGGTTCTCGCTTCATCCATGATGGTGCGGGGGTGGGTGAAAAGGTTCATTCTGCAGCCTCCACGGACAAGCCTTCGGCACGATCTTCCATTTCCTCGCCCGCAGCACACAGCGCAGCCCAGGTCTCGTCGTCCGGCGTCCAATAATTTCTGTCTCTTGCCTCGATGAGGCGGTTGACCATGCGAAGGGAAGAGGCCGGATTGAGCTCCGAAAGCCTGCGGCGCATGGTTTCGTCGAGGATGAAGGTTTCGCTCAGCTTCTGGTAAACCCAGGGCTGGACGTCTCCGGTCGTGGCCGACCAGCCCACCGTGTTGGAGATCTGGGCCTCGATCTGGCGCACGCCTTCATATCCATGCGCCAGCATGCCTTCGAACCATTTCGGGTTGAGCGACCTCGTGCGCGTCTCCAGCGCCACCTGTTCCCCCAGTGTCCGGACCCGGCCTTCGCCCTGGGTCTGATCCGAGATGTAGACGGGCAGTTGCTTGCCGCCCTGGGCCAGCGACACCGCCTTGGAAATGCCGCCCAGCGTGTCGAAATAGTGATCGATGGTGGTCACGCCGAGCTCGACCGAATCGAGGTTCTGGTAGGCCATGTCGACCTTGGCGAAGACATCGTTGAGCAGCTCCACCTGCGCCGAGGACTTGCCCTTGCGGTCGATCGCGAAGCCCTTGCGGTTGGTGTACATGTCGGCGATCTCCTGGTCGTCCGACCAGGCGCTGGAGCCGATGAGGAAATTGACG
>NZ_JACIYP010000158.1 GCF_014359905.1 Hoeflea sp.
GCAATCCTCAATCTGGCCGGGGATAAAGACCTTTGCCGTGTGCTACCCCTATCGGGGAAACGATGGTAGCGGAGGAGGGATAGTTTTCCGACCTCTACTAAACTGATATATAATGACTTTTATGAGATAATGGCAAAAAATACCCCCACCGATACCCCCAGAATTTTCAATGCGGCGAACCGCATATTTTCTGCGATGATCTGCCGATTTTTCAGCCCGGATCGGCGGTTACGTGCAGTCGGTCGAGCGGGTCGGGCCTAAGTGGCTGGCCGTGGGCCTCAACCTGTCATTCCGCAACCCGAAGGCCGCGAACGCCTTTGCGATGGAGCGCAGCCACGAACTGCCAAGCCGTTTCGAGCAACTCGACCGCGACGTGAGCGAGAACGCGCGCAAGTATGCCGGGCGGAATGACCCGGCCGCGCTGATGCATCGCTACGCCTTTGCCGGCATTTCGGCATTCGATAAGTTGGTCGCGGTGCCGACGTGGTTGGGGGCTTACAACAAGGCCGTCGCCGCCGGGATGGAAGAGGCCGACGCGATCCATGAGGCCGATGCGGCCGTGCGCGAGTCGCAAGGGTCCGGTGCCGCCAAGGACCTCGCGGCGATCCAGCGCGGGCGCGGCCCGTCCGGTGAACTCGGCAAGGCGCTGACGATGTTCTATTCGTTCCAGTCGGCCAACTATAACCGCATGGTCGATCTGGCTTGGGAGACCGGGGACGCCTGGCGCGCGCGCAAGCCGCAGATGGTGCCCGAACTGGCGGCGCGGGCCTTGCTCATAACCGTGGTGGGGCCGGTCCTGAGCGCCATCCTGACGGGTGGCGGGCCTGATGACGACAACGAGGAAGGCTGGACGGAATGGGCGCTGAAACAGACGCTCTACGGGCTTGCAGCGCCGCTGCCGTTCCTGCGCGACGCCGTGCCCGCCGTGACCCGCAAAGCCGCTGGCGACCCCTCGTTCGGCTATAAGTTCACGCCCTTGTCATCGGCAGGCGATGCGCTGGTCCGCGTGGCTGGCGACGTGCGGAACCTTGCGAAGGGCAACGACACCAAGCACGCCACCCGCGATGTGCTTGAGGCAACCGGATACCTTACCGGGGCGGTGCCGGGGCAGGCCGCGACAACGGTGCAGTTCTTCGTCGATGTAGTGTCGGGGTCGGCCGAGCCGCAAAGCGCCAAGGACTGGTGGAGCGGCGTGCGGACGGGTAAGGTGGAGGAAGTCGAGCGGTAGGGGGAAACTATGCGAACTTGGCGTATTACGGGTTATGTCGCCTGCTTCGCGGTTGGGATCGCCGCTTCAGGCTGGAGCACCGCCTCGCCACTGTTCGGGCCGAAAGGCGCATTCTCATCGCTCTTCCATCGCATTGAATATGACCCAAGCGAAGCGTGCACCAAGCCCTATCGACCGTATGGCAGTGACCGGTACGCCTGGGAATCATACAAGGCGGACGCTACGAGATACCTTGATTGCATGAAGGACGCCGCCGACGCAGACGCCAAGTATGCCGTGGAAGTGGTGTACGATGGCTATGAGAAAGCCGCCGACGACTTCTTGCAAGAGGTCAAGCGGGGATACTGAAGTTGCATCCATGTTGCATGGACCTGCCGGGACCACGCGGAAATGCGCGGAAAACTGCGGCATTCGCACGAACCCAAACGCAACACGGAAATGACCCTAACTCGAAGCCATTCGCTTTCTAACGCACTGATTTATCTATAAAAAGCCTGGTAGCGGAGGAGGAACATATAGCGAACATATAACGTTCTGACATTGCTCGTTTTTTCCGCCCAACTCTTGGAAAATACCCCCACCGATACCCCCAGAATCCCGAATTTGCGCCAAACCGTTACAAGGGTGCGATCGGTCGACTAATGTTCGAAAATTGGCAGCTCAACCGCCTCTTTGAACGGCGGAAGTTGGGCCGCTCCCGGACGGTCCGCTTTCAAGCCATTGGATGGCTAAACCTGACGTTCTAACTATGCAGACACACTCCCACACATCACCAACTTTGGCTCTCAAGAAGCGGATTATTACCGAAGGCATCTGGCGGTGGGATTTTATCACCTAGATATGAAAACAGTCACATCAGCATCGGCCTTCCCCAGCGAATGATGAAGGGCTTCGAACAAGGAGCGGTCGAACTTCGCGAAGACAAAGGACTACTCTACGATGGCGCACGCATTTTCCGGCTCAGCGAGGACCCATTTCCCATCTGACATCGTCAGCTCTGCAGTGTAACGACGATACTCATCGTCTCCCAAAGCAAAATCGCACGTGAAATCGGGGTGGCCAAAGCCCTTGGATTTACAAAGACCCTTGTTGGCAGGTTCTGCTTCGGGACATCCTTCAGCCCAAGCGGCGGCGAGTTCCTCACGCTGCGGTGGCGGAATGGTCGGAGTTAATGGCTCTGCCGTTGCCTGCGTTTCTGGAACTTCTTCAGGAGTGGTTTCATCCTGAGAGCTGCAGGCGGCAACAGCGAGGGCACACACTACGATTGCAAATCGCATGATCAAAATTCCTTCGGGTCAGTCAGACATCAACCAGACCGCTAATTGGCAGCTCGTTGGTTCCGTTACAGGCACGACGAATTCGCCTGCTCTAGGTTCCAGCTAAGGCCTCTCCCGCATTGGCCTAGATGCTTAAGATCGCTGCTGTTCGACGCATCTATTCAAGATGTCCTGAGCAAATTACCGCTGCCACAAACGACCAGCGCAGCGACATTGCTGCTCGCGCCTCCTTGTGCGACATCGTCTCCGGATGACCTATATTATCTACGTCGGTGCGGCATTCGCCGAGATCGCCGGTTGCTTTGCATTCTGGGCGTGGCTTCGGCTTGACCGGTCCCCGCATCGCTCACGCAACCCTCGAGGCATGCCTCGCGACCGAATGCGACGATCAGCTGATACCGACGCATCCTCCGGCTAGCGACCCCGATCACTGATCCACCGCGGTAATGCGCGGGCGGGATGCCGGCAGTGAACACGGCGCTGGCGCAGCTTGCGCCTGTACCGGGCAACTCCGAGCGCAACCGGCACAGCCTTGGTATCTTCGCTCAAAACTTGAAAGCTGTCAGAGGCAGAAGCGCGCTGAAAGCGGTGTGATTCGTCGGTTTGATTGCAGCCGATGCTAATCGAGGCCGGACGAGCTCCTCGTTATCACCATCTTTTCCGGGCTCATATCGGACATTGTATATCCGATACCGCCTGTTCCGAGACCGGAGTGCCGTCGACCTGCGAAGGGCATCCAGTCGACTCGGAAGGCGGTATGGTCGTTGACCAGCACTGTGGAGCCCGACAGGCGCTCGACGCAATAATCGGCAATGTGCTGTCGCTCGGTAAATACGGCGGCCTGAAAGGAATAAGGCAGCTCGTTCGCCTGGGAAATGGCTGCATCGATACTGTCGTATCCGTAGAGGCACACAACGGGCCCGAACACCTCCTCTCGCGAGACCTTGGCGGCGCGAGGCGGATCGATAAGAACGGTGGGATGATACAGCGTCGGGCCGATGCGCTTGCCACCTGCGGCTAGCTCGGCGCCGCTCTCGACGGCGGCCGCGACCCAGGCTTCGATCCGGTCGACCTCGGCAGGGCGAATGAGAGGACCGCACTGAGTTTCCTCGTTGGTGGGGTCCCCCACCTTCAGTGCCTTTGCGCCCGCAGCGAGCGCGGCAGCGAAGTCCGGCAGTTCGGCACGCGGAACGAACACCCGCTGGACCGATACGCAGACCTGACCGGAATGATAAAACCCCCCTTTCAGGAGCGACGGAATGACGTTTTCGCGTGGTATATTCTCATCGACGATGACCGGGGCCGCGCCCCCATGTTCCAGCGCCACACGTGTACCGGGTGCGAGCCTCGAACGGAGCATCCAGCCTACCTTGGCTGAGCCGATGAAGGAGAAGAACGCCGTTCGCGGATCCGTGACCATTTGTTCGGCGACATCGTCCGTGCAGGGCACGAAGCGGCACCAGCGTTCGTCTAGGCCTGCCTCGTACAGGATTTCCACGAAACTCTTGCAGGACAACGGAGTATCCTTGGCCGGTTTCACCAAAACGGGACATCCCGTCGCGACAGCGGGGCCAACCTGATGGGCGATCAGATTAAGGGGATGGTTGAACGCCGAAATCGCGACCACCGGCCCGATCGGCTCCCGAAAGGTGTAGGCTGTTCGGCCTGCGCCCGCCTCGGTCAGCTCCATCGGAATCTGGCGTCCGCCGCTCGCGAACAGTTCATGCACGCAGAGTTCGACGCTCTGAACGGCGCGGCTCGTTTCCGCACGGGCGTCGACAAGCGGTTTTCCGCCCTCGCGCGCGATCTGCATTGCGAGGCTCTCTGCACGCTCGTGCATGAGCGAGCTCGCACGCTGCAAGATGGCAATCCGCTCGTGAACCGGAATCCAGGCCTGCCGGTCTTCGTGCAACGTACGCGCCTCGTCCAGCCAGCGGTCGATCTTCGACCAGTCGACCAGGTCCACGCTGCCGATGCACTTCTGGTCGTAAGGATTGAGGACCTGCCAGGTCATTGGGGGCACTCCATCGCGCTCAGCTCTTCGATCAGAACTTTTCGGTTCTCCGAATAATCTACCGGCAGATCCACGAGGTGAACGCCGCCGCTTTCGAATGCGTCGTTCAAGGTCGGAAGCAGCGCTTGGCTGCTGTCGATCCGGTGGCCCGTGGCGCCATAACTTTTCGCGTAGGTGACGAAGTCAGGGTTGGCGAAACTCAGGCCGTAATCGGGAAAGCCTAGCTGTTCCTGCTTCCACCGGATCATCCCGTAAGCGGCATCGTTGAGAATGAGCACCACGAGGTTGAGGCCGAGCCTGACCGCGGTTTCCACCTCCTGCGAATTCATCATGAACCCGCCATCGCCGCACACGGCGAGCACGCGGCGTTCGGGCGAGAGCATCGCTGCCATCATCGCCGAGGGGAGACCCGCTCCCATCGTCGCCAACGCGTTGTCGAGCAGAATGGTGTTGGGCTCATGCGCGATATAGTTGCGGGCGAACCAGATCTTGTAGATACCATTGTCGAGCGCGACGATATCATCCCGGCCCATGACCGTCCGCACATCTGCAACGATGCGCTGGGGCACCATCGGAAAGCGGCCATCGTCGCTGCCTTGGCGGATGTGCGCGGCGATATTTTCGTGGACATTGGCGTAGGCTGCCGGGTCACTAGGGTGTTTTCCGCGTAGCCGGTTTCCCAGTCGCTCGATCGATCCGGCAATGTCGCCGATGACCTCCAGCTGCGGAAAATAGACCTGGTCGACCTCTGCTGCCTTGTAATTTATATGGATAACGGTGCGTCCGTCAGGCTCCATGTAGAAGGGCGGTTTCTCGACCACGTCATGGCCGATATTGACGATCAGGTCTGCGCGATCGATGGCACAATGAACATAGTCATCCGACGATAGAGCCGCCGTTCCCAGATACAGGGGGCTTGCCTCATCGAGCACTCCCTTGCCCATTTGCGTATTAAAAAACGGAAATTGGGTATCGTCGACGAACTTTCGGAGCGCCTTGCAGGCGCTACGTCGGTTGGCCCCGGCACCCACCAAAAGCAGCGGGCGATCCGCGGCGAGAATTCGCTCGGCAGCTTCGTCTAGCGCGGCATCTCCGGCCACCGCATATTGGCGGGGGTGGGGCGCAACGACCGGTTCGGAGGTTTCTTCCTCGGCAATGTCTTCGGGCAGCTCCAGCAGAACTGCACCGGGTCGCTCTTCCTGAGCTCTCCTGAAACCTTCGCGCACGAGCGAAGGAATGCGCTCCCCATTCACGATCTGCTTCGCCATCTTACATAATGGGGTGAAAAGCGAGACGACATCGACGATCTGGAACTGCGCCTGCTTCGAGACCTTGATGGGTTTTTGGCCGGTTATCATGACCAGAGGGAAAGCGCCCAGAGCGGCATAAGCTGCCGGCGTCGTGAGGTTTGTCGCCCCCGGCCCCAGCGTGGCAAGGCATACGCCGGCTTTACCGGTTAGGCGTCCATAGGTTGCCGCCATGAACCCCGCTCCTTGCTCGTGCCGGGTAACGATCAGGCGGATCGACGAGGTGCGTAGCGATTCAAGCAAATCCAAATTCTCCTCGCCCGGAACCGCAAAAATATATTCGACGCCTTCGGCTTCCAACGCGGCGACAAGAAGATCGGATGCTTTCATGGAATGGTTCTCGCGTTGGTAAGGGCCTGAGGGGCTGTCGGTGAAGAGTCTTTTGCTCTGCGGGTGATTCAGACTGTGACGGTGAATTGCCCCATCATTCCCGCGTCTTCGTGCTCGAGAATGTGGCAGTGGTACATGTAAGGCAAATCAGCGTCGGTGTAGTCCTCGAACCGCAAAAGGAGCCGCACGGTCTCGCCTGGATAGACGACAACCGTGTCCTTTAGCCCCTGTTCCGCCGCATCAGGCGCACGGCCGTTCCGGTCGAGGATACGGAACTGCACGTCGTGAATGTGAAACGGGTGCGCCATCATGGAGGCATTCTCGACTTGCCAGATTTCGGTGGTATTTACCCGCACCGTCTCATCGATACGCTGCATGTCCATCGATTTGCCGTTGATGGTAAAACCGCCTCCACGCATCATGCGCATTCCCATGCCCATATCGAGAACGAACCGGCGCGTTCGGACCGCATCGCCGGGATCTATCCGGGGCAATGTGGCAAGCCGGCGAGGCATCACGATGGCCTTGGTCCGGCCCTCGGCAGGTCGGATGTCCAATACGGTGAATTGACGCCGCTCGTCCATCATGCCGCCCATCATCCCATCGCGGCGCTCCCGTTCGCCCATCATACCGTCCCGGCCACCTCGCTCGCCCATCATCCAGTTGCCCATCGGCCCGTCGGACTCGCGCATGCGCCCGGACCCTCTCATCCCCCGGCCCATGTTTCCCATGCCCATGATTTCGAGGCCGTCCGCAAGCAGCGAAACCGGCCTTCCATCACTGACATCGACGATTACCTGCGCGCGTTCGCCGGGAGCGAGAACAACATTGTCGGTTGGCAGCGGCGCGGCGAGAAAACCGCCGTCGGTGCCGATCTGATGAAAGCTGCGGCCATCGTCGAACCCGAAACGGTAAAAGCGTGCGTTCGAGCCATTGACCAGGCGTAGCCTCAGGCGATCGGACCTTGCCTCGAAGACGGGCTCGACGACGCCGTTGACCAGCATCGTATCGCCCATCATTCCCATCATAACATTGTGCATTCGCGTGGAGTAAATGAAGCTTCCATCGCTCGCGAACGCGCGGTCCTGCACGATCAGCGGTATATCATCGACCCCATAATCGTTTGGAAGATCGAGCGCTTCGCTGGCGTTGTCGCGGACATAGATCATCCCGGCCAACCCCTGGTAAACTTGTGGCCCCGAGCGACGGTGCGCATGCGAATGATACCAGAACATCGATGCGCGCTGGCGGACATCGAAACGCGCGGTCCAGCTGCCTCCCGGCCCGATCGGTTGATGCGGTCCGCCATCGGCGCGCGCAGGGAGATGAAAACCGTGCCAGTGGACGGTCGCCGTTTCGGGCAGATCGCTCGTGACATTCATCCGCACCGTATCGCCGGCGTTCAGCTCAAGCGTGGGGCCGAGGTAGGACTGGTTGATACCGATGGTCGGCGTTTCGATCCCTTCAAAAAATCGCGAGACGCCGTGGCGTAGATTGAGATCGAAAACCCTCTCGCCGCTTTTTCGCTCGCCCGAATAAAGAGGAGGAATGCGAAGTTGCGAGCGCGCCGTTGCTGAAGCAAGCGTCGCATTCCGGCCGGTCAACAGATCGCGCCCGGTAAATGCGGCTATTCCGAATGCACCTGCGCCGAGCACCGCACCGCCAAGAATGGAACGTCTGTCGATCATATTGCTTCCCATTGCCCGGAGCGCCGTCAACCGGCCTCGGCTTGCGGTGTCCGGACTTGCATGCCTTTCCTTCTGTTGCGCCAGTACCCCAGAGCAATGAGGGCGAGCGTAATGATTTGCCCGGCTACCGGTTCAAGTGCCGGTGCAATGCCTAGGATCGGAACGCGGGGCAGATTCGGAAGCGGGGTGATCCCCAAAAGTCCGGCTTCCTGGAGGCCCGAGATGCCCTTCCCGGCCAGAACGACGGCAAGAATGCCGATCAGGATCGAGCTGTAGGCGAAGAAGGTTCCGATCGGCAGTCGCCGACTGTAGCGCAGCATCGCCCAGGCGATCAGCGCCAGCAACACGATTGCGGAGGCGGCGCCGACAAAAATTGCGTCGGCATGACCCTGGGTCCAGAGCGCTGCGAAGAACAGGATCGTCTCGAAGACCTCCCGGTAAACCACGAGGAACGCCAGCCCGAACAGAAACCATGCGGACCTGCGCGACAGAGCGTGCTGCATGGTCTTCTGGATATAGCGTTGCCATTCGCCGGCCTGCGATTTGCCGTGCATCCAAATGCCAACCGACAACAGTACGAGAGCGGCAAAAAGCGACCCGAACCCCTCTACCAGCTCGCGACCTGCCCCACTTATGCCGATCAGGTAAGTCGCTGCCACCCAAGTCAGGCCACCGGCGACAAGGGCCGACAGCCATCCGCCATGGACGAAGGGCAGAACTTCGGTTCTCTCGGCCTTGCGCAGGAACGCGATCATCGCGATCACGATCAGCAACGCCTCGAGCCCTTCGCGCAACAGGATCGCAAAGGCTCCTGCGAATGCCGAGGCCTCACTGGCATTGTCCGGGGCGAGAACCGTCTCGGCGTGGTAGAAAAGAACGTCGAGCGCATTCACCCTTTGGGCGACGGCGGCCACCGGATCCCCGCGACCTATTGCCGCTCGAAGCTCGGCCATGCCGGTTTCGACAGATGCGAGCAGGTCTGCATCGCGCGTGCTTAAAACGGCTTCCAAAGGTTCGAAGCCATCGAGATAGGCCGAGAGCGCGAGTTCGCGCGCTTCGGCCTTATTACCCGCTTCGTAAGCGGCAAGACTTTGCTGCAAGCGTTCGCGTGCCAAAGCGAGTGAGCCGGTCGTATCGCTGGCCACGGCTTCGGGATGAGCCCGCAAATAGGCCATAACGGCATCGGCACGCTCGGTGCCGATCGCCTCGCCAAGGGCTGCCGGGGTAAGGCCGGATAGAGCGGCGAGGTCAGGAATACGCGCCCGGATTTTCGGATCGTCGTTCCAGATCCGTCTGCCGCGCTCTACATTCTCAAATGCGATCGACCCTGAATAATAGGCAAGGCTCCAGCGATCTTCCGCAGGGAGATCGGAAAAACCCGGCATGGCCGTTCCTTCCAGCCCTTGTCCGATGACCTGATAGAG
>NZ_JACIYP010000159.1 GCF_014359905.1 Hoeflea sp.
TACATTTTCGAGCGGAACTGGGTGTTCCTCGCGCATGAGAGCCAGATCGCCAAGCCCAACGATTTCCTGACCACCAAGATCGGTCGGGTGCCGGTGTTGATCACGCGCGACAAGGGCGGTGAGGTGCGCGGCTTCGTCAACGCCTGCACGCACCGCGGTGCGCGCGTCTGCCGGGAGCGTGCCGGCAACAAGCGCAATCACATGTGCCCCTTCCATGGCTGGACGTTCTCGTCCGGTGGTGACCTGCTCGACGTGACCGACGAGAGCATCGGCGGCTACTCACCCGCGTTCAACCGCGCGGATTATGGGCTCCCGCCGCTCGGGAGGATCGAAAGCTATCGCGGCTTCATATTCGGCAGTTTGTCGGCCGATGTGGTTCCGCTGGTCGACCATCTTGCCGGCGCGAAGGATTTCATCGATCTCCTGGTCGACCAGTCGAGAAGCGGCGAACTGGAAGTGCTGCCGGGCACAAACCGCTACCGCTACCATGGTAACTGGAAAATGCAGGTCGAGAACGGACTTGACGGTTATCATGTCATGACGACGCACGCGAACTACTTCATGACGGTGCAGCGCCGGGTGGAGGGCGTCTCGAAAAACGACACCAGAGCGATCAGCTTCGAAGGCTTCACTGCCCGAGACGGTGGGTCTTTTTCATTCCGCAATGGCCATACGCTGCTTTGGGCTGACTACGCCAATTATATGGACCGCCCGAATTTCGAAATCCTCGACTGGCTCGAGGATTCGTATGGCGCCGAGAAGGCGAAGTGGATGAACAAGCGTATCCGCAACCTGCTGCTGTTTCCCAACGTCTTTCTGATGGACCAGACCAGCACGCAGATCCGGATCATCCAGCCGATCGCGGTCGACGAAACCGAGATCAGCACTGTGTGCTTCGCCCCCGTGGGTGAGAGCGCCCAGGCGCGGGCGCTGCGCCTTCGCCAGTACGAGGATTTCTTCAATTCGAGCGGCATGGCGACGCCCGACGATCTGACCGAGTTCAACAATTGCCAGACGGCCTATGCGGCCGGCGAAGGTCGGTTCAACGAGATGTCGCGCGGTTCGACTCGCTGGGAGACCGGTCCCGGCAGGTTCGGCGAACCGCTAAACCTCGACGTGGTGATGAGCAGTCCTGCGGTGGCGGACGAAGGCCTCTATGTCGCGATTCATGACGAATGGATCCAGCGCATGGAAAAGGCGATCGACAGCGAGTGCGAGGAATTGACCGCCGAACGGGAGCGCGTGCTGGAGACGGCTCTGTGAGTGCGTTCCACGCCCGTTGGCTCGCGGTTTGCAGGTTCCTTGGGCAGGAGGCCGCGGCACTCGACGACAAGGACTGGGACAGCTGGCTGGCGCTCTATCACGAGGACGCGGAATTCTGGGTTCCCGCCTGGGACGATCACGAGCGCCCGACGAATGATCCCGAGCGGGAGGTTTCGCTGATCTATTACCCCACCCGCGCCGGGTTGGAGGATCGCGTCTTCCGGATCCGCACGCATCGGTCGGCGGCCAGTACTCCGGCGCCTCGGACCGCCCACCTGTTCACGCTGCTGTCTGCGGAAGAAGGCGACGGACTGATCCATGCCCGCACGTCGTGGTCCACGACGTCGGTTCTGGAAGGAAAGGCCGCAACGCTGACCGGTTGGGCTTTCTACGATCTGGAGCCGAGCGGAGATTCATTCGTCATCAGGCGCAAGAAGACGGTCATCGTCAACGATCTGTTCCACGAAATTCTCGATGTCTACAGCATCTAGAAGGGATGGCGACGCGGTTTCGCGGCCAGTAGTGGGTACCATGATCGGCGATCCGGCGGGAATTGGGCCGGAAGTGGCGGTCAAGGCGCTCGCTGGCGGCGCTGTCCACGAGGTTTCGATACCTGTCCTGCTCGGCTCCGCAGCAGCGGTGGAGCGGGCTTTGGAGTTCACCGGGGTGGCGGCGCGCATCCGGGTCATGCGCTCGTTCGAGAAGCCCAGCGACGATCCCGCGATCATCGATGTGCTCGATACCGGCGCGCTCCCCGACGGCGTTCTGCCGCTGGGCGAGGACACGGAAGCCGCTGGCCACGCCACTGCGCAGTGGCTCGACGAGCTCGATGCGCTGGCGCGCGACGGGAGTTTTGCGGCCACCATCATGGGGCCGATCAGCACGGGCTCGCTCAAGCTGGCGGGCAAGCTTCACAAGGTCGTCAGCCCGACGCCGGGGGAGAGCTATCTGGTGCTGCTCACCGGGCCTCTGCGCGTGACGCATCTCACCGATCACATGTCGCTGCGGCAGGTCATCGATGTGATCTCGGTTGACCTTGTTGCGACGGCGATCAGCCAGCTGGACGCAGCGATGAAGGGGTGGGGCATCGCCCGGCCGCGCATCGCGGTCGCCGGGCTCAACCCGCATGCCATGGGCGATGAAGATCGCGAGGCGATCGCGCCCGGCGTGGCGATCGCGCAGGGCGCGGGGATCGATGTCGAGGGGCCGATCGCGCCTGACTCGGTGTTCCGCCAGTGTATCGAGGGCCGTTATGACATGGTCCTGGCGATGTTTCACGATCAGGGTCATATTGCCGTCAAAACCTGGGGCTTCTCTGGCAATTGCGTCATCATGATGGGGCCGCCCTATCTCCACATGTCGGTCGCCCACGGCACGGCTTACGACATCGTCGGGACCGGCAAGGCCGATTCCTCGATGATGCTCAGCGCGATGCGGACCTGCGGGCAGCTGGCGTCCGGCCAAGGCTTCGTTCAAGCATAGGGGACGAAAGATGAATGCAGAAACTCCGGTGGTCGCCGACGGCTTGCAGCCCACGGCGATGGATTATGCGGTTTACCACGATCCGGCGATCTTCGCTGCGGAGCAGGAGAATATCTTCCGCGGGCAGACCTGGTCCTATCTCGGGCTCGAGGCGGAAATCCCCAACAGCGGTGATTTCCGCGCCACCCATGTCGGCCAGACACCGGTGGTTCTCGTGCGGGCGCAGGACGGGCAGATCTACGCCTGGGTCAATCGCTGCGCGCACAAGGGGGCGACCGTTTGCCGTTCGCTGCGCGGCAATCAGGCCGATGGCGCCTTCGTCTGCGTCTATCACCAGTGGGCCTATGACGCATCGGGTATGCTTGTCGGGGTGCCGTTCCGTCGTGGCCTGAAAGGGGTGGGCGGCTATACGAGCGATTTCGATCCTGCCGAGCATTCGCTCGAGCGGCTGCGCGTCGAATCCTTCCGCGGGATGGTCTTCGGGACCTTCAGCAGCACGGTCGCGCCGCTGGAAGAGTTTCTTGGCCCGGTCATGTGCAAGTATATTGCTCGCGTGTTCCAGCGGCCGGTCAAGGTTCTGGGCTATGCCCGGCAATACATGTCCGGGAACTGGAAACTCTATTCGGAAAATAGCCGCGACAGCTATCATGGCGGCTTGCTTCACCTGTTCTATCCGACCTTCGGCATCTATCGGCAAAGTCAGGAAAGCGCCGGCCAACTGTCGGAAGAAGGGTTTCACAACGTCTTCACCGTCGCCAAGCCCAAGGGCGACATCGATTACGGCTCGTTCGGGAACGAGGCCAATCGCCAGATGCAGGGCACGGCGAAGCTCCAGGACGAAAGGCTGCTGCATTTCCTCCCGGAAATCGACGACGATGTCGGGCTGCACATCCAGTCGATCTTCCCTTCGGTCGTGGTTCAGCAAATCCAGAACACGCTTGCGACGCGTCAGATCGTCACCCACGCCACCGACAAGACCGAGCTGGTCTGGACCTATTTCGGCTATGCTGACGACGATGAGGAGACCACGCGGCACCGCCTGCGCAACCTCAACCTCGTCGGTCCTTCGGGGTTGATCTCCATGGAGGATGGCGAAGCGGTCGAGCTGTGCCAGCAGGGCACGGTCGGGGCCGAAGGCAAGCGCAGCTTCGTCGAGATGGGCGGAGACGACGTCCGCCAGTATTATGCGCCGATGGGCATGGACGAGAACTCCGTGCGTGGCTTCTGGAAGGGCTATCTCAGCCTCATGGGCAACGCTTTGGCCGGCGGTATCGCAGGGGGCAGGGCGTGAGCGCGTTGCAGGAAATCACTCAGGACGCGATCGACGATCTCAACGCCGCCTATGGACTATGCCTTGACGATGACCGGCTCGAACAATGGCCGGACTTCTTTACAGACGACTGCCTTTATCAGGTGATCGCCCGTGAGAACGTCGACAATGGCCTGCCCGCAGCGGTGATGTATTGCGACAGCAAGGGGATGCTTGTCGATCGCGTCGTGGCCTTGCGCAAGGCCAATGTGTTCCCCGAACATTTCAACCGCCACCTGATCGGGCAAGCGGTCGTTACCGACCGTGATGGAAATCTCGTCAAGGCCGAGTCCAGCTACGTCGTCTTCCAGACCCGCAATGACGGCGAAACCCGAATCTACAATTCCGGAAAGTACGTCGACCTTATTGAATCGAGCGGAGCGGGGGTGCGGCTGAAAAGCCGGACATGCATTTATGACACGCTCCGCATCCCGACCTTGCTGGCGACGCCGATCTGACATTCAATCCTCTGGAGAACGCATATGAAACTTTTTTTCAGCCCTGGTGCCTGCTCGCTGGCGCCCCACATCGCCCTTGAGGAAGTCGGCACGGACTACGAGACGGTCAAGGTGGATCTCGCCACCCGCAAGACCGAGGCCGGGGAGGATTTCCTTGCCGTGAATCCGGCCGGAAAGGTCCCTGTTCTGGTCCTCGACAGCGGCGAAGTGCTGACTGAAAACCCTGCGATTCTCACCTACATCGCCGATCAGAAGCCCGAAGCGGGACTGGCGCCGCGCGAAGGCAGCCTCGATCGCTACCGCCTGCTCAGCCGCCTCAGTTTCCTGGGCTCGGAGCTCCACAAGGCCTTCGTGCCGCTGTTCACCCCCGGCGCAAGCGACGAGGTGAAGGCTGCCGCGGCCGACGCAGTCAAGAACCACCTTGCGGCGCTGGACAAAGAGCTTTCGGGCAAGGAGTATTATTGCGGTGACCAGTTCAGCGTCGCCGACGTGTACCTGTTCGTGATTCTGGGGTGGCCGGCCCATGTCGGGATCGACATGAGCGCCTATCCTTCGCTCGGCGCCTATTGCGGACGCATCGCCCAGCGGCCGGCGGTCGGTGCCGCGCTCAAGGCGGAAGGACTCGCCTGACGATTGCCGGCGGATCGCGGGCGGGCGCTCGCTCCGCCGCATTCTGCGTTTGCAAACGCGTTTGCGATGGTGCAAAGGTTAAGAAATTGGCTGGGAGTCGCCCGGCGACGATAAAGCGAAGCTTCGGGAAAGGTTTGGCAAGACATCATGGCTAGTGCGGCAGTGGACGTGAACCGTCCCGAGATCGGCAGATCGTTGGTCATCGGCGGCAGTTCCACCAACTATCACGATCTCGGCGAAGGGGCTCCGGTACTTCTCGTGCACGGGTCGGGGCCCGGCGTTACGGCGTGGGCCAATTGGCGCCTCAACATGCCCGAGCTTGCGAAAGAGTTCCGGGTGATTGCGCCCGACATGTTCGGGTTCGGTTACTCCGATAGCAAGGGCCGGATCGAGGACAAGGGCGTCTGGGTCGATCAGCTGGTCGGATTGCTCGACGCCCTGGGGCTCGACAAGGTCTCGATCGTCGGCAATTCGTTCGGCGGGGGGATTGCGCTTGCGTTCATGATCGCGCATCCGGATCGGGTCGATCGCGCCGTCCTCATGGGGCCGGCGGGGCTGGATTTTCCCATAACCCCGGCGCTCGACAAGGTCTGGGGCTACGAACCCTCGCCCGAGGCGATGGGCGAGGCGCTCAAGTTTCTGGCGTGGGACCACAGTCGCCTCACTGACGATCTGATCCAGTCACGCTACGAAGCCAGCATACGGCCTGGCGCGCACGAGCCCTATCACGCGACCTTCGGTGGACCTGACCGCCAGCGCAACGTCTCCATGCTGGCGAGCCGCGAAGAGGACATTGCCGCCCTGCCTCACGAAACGCTGATCCTCCATGGTGTCTCGGATCAGGTGATCCCGCTCGATTCGACTGTGCGGTTGACGACGCTGATGCAGCGCGCCGATCTGCACGTGTTCGCTGAATGTGGCCACTGGGTGCAGATCGAACGAATGGCCAGCTTCAACCGGATGGTGGCGGGGTTCTTCAAAAACGGCCTGAAGGCCTGATTAGGGAAGATAATTGTCATGGCATTAACAGGCGTTCTTCGTCCCGGTTACGTTCAGTTGCGGGTGCTCGATCTCGACGAGGCGATTCCGCACTATCGCGATCGGATGGGTCTCGACCTCGTCAGCCGTGACGGCGACCGGGCGTTTTTCCATGCGTCCGACGAGTTCGACCGGCACAGCGTGATCCTGCGCGAGGCCGACCATGCCGGCATGGACGTGATTGGCTTCAAGGTCCGCGAGGATGCGGATCTTGATCATTTCGCCGAGCGGCTGCTCGACATGGGTGTTCACGTCGACGTCATTGCGGCTGGCGAGGAGCCCGGGGTCGGTCGCAAGATCCGGTTCCGCACTCCGACCCAGCACGTTTTCGATCTCTATGCCGAGATGGAGCTGTCGGAGAACGGGCCTGCGATCAGGAACCCGGATGTGTGGGTGGTGGAGCCGCGCGGAATGCGGATCGAGCGGTTCGATCATTGCGCGCTCAACGGCATCGACATCGCGGCTTCGGCGAAGATTTTCGTCGAGGCGCTCGATTTCTCGGTGGCCGAAGTGCTTGTGGACGAAAGCAGCGACACCCGGCTTGCGATCTTCCTGAGCTGCAGCACCAAGGCGCATGACATTGCGTTTCTTGCCGGCCCCGAGGATGGCAAACTCCATCACGCCTCGTTCAACCTGCGTTCGTGGGAAGACGTCGGGCACGCAGCGGATATCATCAGCCGCTACGATATATCTCTGGATATCGGTCCGACCCGCCACGGGATTACTCGGGGGCAGACGATCTATTTCTTCGATCCTTCGGGCAATCGTAACGAGACGTTCAGTGGCGGCTATTCCTTCTATCCGGACAATCCCCTGCGCCAATGGCAGGCGGAGAACGCGGGGAAGGCGATTTTCTACTACGAGAAGGCGCTGAACGATCGCTTCATGACAGTTAACACCTGACCATGAGCGCGATTGCGACCGTCAGGACGATTGGCTCGGGGGTGGCAATTGAAGCAGTAATTGCCGCCACCGCCAGGGGGCGCGAGATTGCGGGGCCAGTTGTTGCGGCGGTCGTAGGCGCCCGAGGCGATCTGGTCGCATTTTTGCACACCAACGGTGCTCCGGCGCCGTCGGCCAAGATCGCCCAGGACAAGGCCTATACAGCGGCGAGTTTCCGGGTCCCCACGCCCGCGTTGTTCGACATGGTTTCAGCCAGCCCGGCGCTTCGCGAAGGCATTGCGGCCCAACCCGGCGTCGCGATGTTCGGCGGCGGGTTACCGATCGAGATCGACGGAGAATTCGTCGGCGCCATCGGCGTGTCCGGAGCTTCAGAGGCGCAGGACATCGAGTGTGCCAATGCCGGCTTGGCGGCTATAGGCGCCAAGCTGTTCTGACCTACAAAAACTCTTTTTGGTGGTGAATCTGTTCCGATGACCTTCGATACGCCTCGTCCCGTTTCTCAAGATGTCCTCAATTTCATCGGCGGCTCCTTTCGCGAGGGCGGAGAGCGGAAAACCTTTCCCAATATCGATCCGGCGACTGGCAAGCAGATCGGCGTGGTGCATGAGGCCAGCGAGGCTGATGTGGCGGATGCGGTCGCCGCCGCAAAGGCTGCGCTTTCGGGTCCGTGGGGGCGAATGACCACTGCCGATCGGGTCAAGCTGATCTCGGCCGTCGCGGCTGAGATAGAGCGCCGCGCCGCGGACTTTCTCGATGCCGAAGTTGCCGATACCGGCAAACCCCGCCACGTGGCCTCGCACATCGATATTCCGCGCGGCGCGGCCAATTTCCGGATGTTCGCCGATGTGGTCTCCACAGTTTCGGGGGAGGTCTTCGACACTCCGACGCCTGATGGCGGCCGGGCGCTCAACTATACCGTGCGCAAGCCGAAGGGCGTTGTGGCGGTGGTGTGCCCGTGGAACTTCCCGCTGCTGCTCATGACCTGGAAAGTCGGCCCGGCGCTGGCGTGCGGCAACACTGTGGTGGTCAAGCCTTCAGAGGAAACGCCCCGAACCGCCGCCCTGCTTGGGGAGGTGATGAACGCGGTGGGAATGCCCGAAGGCGTTTACAACGTGGTGCACGGATTTGGACCGGGCTCTGCCGGCGAGTTCCTGACCGCCCATCCCGATGTCGATGCGATCACCTTTACCGGGGAGACCGGAACCGGTCAGGCAATCATGCAGAAAGCCGCCATCGGGGTGCGCGACATCTCGTTCGAGCTTGGCGGAAAGAACGCCGCGATCGTGTTTGCCGATGCGGATCTCGACAAGGCGGTGGAAGGTCTGTCGCGCTCCGTCTTTCTCAACACCGGCCAGGTCTGCCTCGGCACCGAGCGGGTCTATGTCGAACGGCCGATATTCGACGAGTTCGTGGCGCGGATGGCGAAAGCGGCGCAGTCATTCAAGCCGGGGGCGGTTGGCGATCCGGCCTATCTCGGCCCGCTGATCAGCGCGGAGCATCGCGACAAGGTGCTCGGCTATTACCGGCGCGCCGTCGATGAGGGCGCGACCGTTGTCACCGGCGGCGGTGTTCCAGAGATCGACGGGCCCGGGGCAGGGGGCTTTTTCATCGAGCCGACGCTCTGGACCGGCCTCGCGCCGACGGCCAGCGTGTTGCGGGAGGAAATCTTCGGCCCGTGTTGCGGTGTCGTTCCTTTCGACAGCGAGGACGAAGTGATCGCGCTGGCCAATGACACGCCCTATGGGCTGTGCGCTTCTGTCTGGACCGAGAACCTCTCGCGCGGTCACCGCGTCGCTGCGGCGATGGATGTGGGTGTGTGCTGGGTCAATTCGTGGTTCCTGCGCGACCTGCGCACCGCATTCGGCGGCTCGGGCCAGTCGGGTATCGGCCGCGAAGGCGGGGTGCACAGTCTCGAATTCTACACCGAACTCACGAACATCTGTGTGAAACTGTAAGATCATGGCGGAGGATCATTCCATCGATC